>NZ_JAPVLS010000015.1:0-138050 GCF_027158125.1 Streptomyces sp. H39-C1 | reverse complement strand
GCCCTTACCAGTCACGCATGCACGTGCGTCGGCACCCGCGGAGGTGAGGGGTGGGGGAGGGATGCGCGTGCGTGGGCATCCGCGGACGTGAGGGGCGGAGGACGGATGCACGTGCGTGGGCATCCGCGGACGTGAGGGGCGGAGGACGGATGCGCGTGTGTCGGTGCGGCGGCGCCCGCCTCGCTGCTCAGCCGGGCGTTCCCCGCGACCCGCGCTCCCGCAGGCCGGCTGTGACGTGAGGGGGACGGGTCCGCAGGGGTGGGGTTTCGACATGCTGCCGAGCTATTTGTGGGCGGCCACGCCCGTAAAGAGTCGATTTCGAAGCCCCGCCCCGGAGGGCCCGGCCCCCGACCCACGAACGACCCGATCAGCCGTGCCGCGCAGCCAGAACCGCCGGCGCCACCGAATGCGGCAGCAGATCGGCCCCCCGCTCCGGCCGCACCAACTCCACCTCCACCCCGTCCGCGAACCGATAGGGCCGATGCGCCAGCACCCCCGCAAGGTTGCGGCGCAGCCGCGACAGCTCCGCGCGGACCGTCACCGTCCGTCCCGCGTCCCCGAACAGGTCCTGCGCCAGCTCTGCCGCGCTGCGCCCACCCCGGTGCAGCGCCAGCACGAAGAGCAGCTCGGCATGGCGCGGGCTGAGCTGCTGTGCCCAGCTGCCCGCCGCGCCCGAGACCGTCACCGTCCAGGCGCGTGCCCGGCTGACGTCCAGGACGACCCGGCTCATGGGGGCCGCCGGGTCACGGTCGGCGCCGACCCGGATCAGCCAGCCGCCGGGCAGTGGCTCCAGGGTGCACCTGCCCAGGCTCGGCAGCCACATCTCGCCGGACCGTACGGAGGCCGGCAGGGCCACCCGGTCGGGGGGCGCCATGCCGGTGACCGCGGCGGTCCAGCCGTTGCGGTCGACCGCAACGGCCCGGTCGTCCGCCCCCGCCATCCGCGCCAGCAGCGGTGCCGCGATCGCCCGCAGCCGTTCGATGGAGGCCCAGTGCCGCCGCCGGAGTTCGCCCTCGGCGACCCGGGTCACGGCGGTCACCAGGGACAGGGTGGCCGGGTGGATGGTGGCGGCGGGGCCGCTGATGTCGACGACGCCGAGCAGCCGGCCGTCCCGCGGATCGTGCAGGGGCGCGGCGGCGCAGGTCCACGCGTGGTGGGTGCGTACGAAGTGCTCGGAGGAGTGCACCTGGACGGGCGCGCGCGTCACCAGCGCGGTGCCGATGGCGTTGGTGCCGACCACGTCCTCGGCCCAGGACGCGCCCTCGGCGAAACCGAGCCGGTCCGCACTCCTGCGCACCGCGAGGCTGCCGTCCCGCCACAGCACCCGGCCCTCGCCGTCCGTGACCACCATGATGTGCCAGGCGACGTCGGCGACCGTCACCAGTCCCTCGCGCAGCAGCGGCATGACGTCGCCCAGCGGCGAGGACTGCCGGCGGTGTTCGAGCTCCTCCGTGGAGAGCAGGCCGGCGTGCCGGCCGATGTCCGGATCCACCCCGTGGTTCCTGACCCGGAGCCAGGACTCGCTGATCACCGTGCGGGGCGCCGCGGGCGGGGCGTCACCCGCCAGGGCGGCCTCGTGCACGCCGGCGAGCAACCGCGCCGACTCGCGGACGCCCATGGCCCCGAGACGGCCGAGACCGATCGGTGGGTCTGTCACATTGCCCCCGGTTTGACTGCTTCTCACGTCCTGCTGCCCATGGTGCCGCCGCTACGTCCGCGGTGCCCCGGCAACCGGCATATCCATTGCAACGAGCTGCAACTGTTGCGGGTGCGCGGGGGCCCGACGGACAGTGACGCGGCGATGCCGCACCCGGTCTCCTGGGAGATCCGTTGCACCGTCCGACGCGCCACACAAGGGGGGAATCCCGCCATGTCGACCACACCGTCCCGGGTGGTCGTCGGTGGCGCTCCCGACGCCGGATACCTGCGTGACGGGTCCCCTTCTTCACGCTCCCAAGTAGCCTGTGTGGACGGGCTGTCGGCGTCGCTCGCCGTCCCGGCCGACCTCGTGATTCCGGCACGGCTGCCCTCGGGCATCGAGGGCACCAGGACCGGGGGTGGTGCCGAGTCGGCGCGGCGCCACCCTCTGCCGGCGCGGTGGCGGCCGCTCACCTTTCCAGGCCCCCCTCCGAGGGTGAGAGCCGCCGCCGCGCCACCCCAGAGCCCAGTCGCCCAGCGCCCCGCACACAGCGCCGCTCAGTCCGTGAGCGGCCGGGCGCGGTCCACGATCGAGGCCAGGTCGAGGGTGTGCGGAAGGGTGCCGAACGTGGCTCCCCAGTCGCCGCCGAGGCGTGAGGCGCAGAACGCGTCGGCCACGGCGGACGGGGCGAACCGTACGAGCAGGGAGCCCTGGAGGATCAGGGCCATCCGTTCCACGATGCGCCGGGCACGGGCCTCCACCCCGTCCAGGTCGGCGAGTTCCGTCAGCAGCCCCTTGATGGCACCGTCGAGCCGGTGGTCCGCGCCGCGGGCCAGGCCGATCTCGGTGAGGAACGCGTTCAGGGCCATCGGGTCGCGCCGCAGCACCCGCAGCACGTCCAGCGCCTGGACGTTGCCCGACCCCTCCCAGACCGAGTTCAGCGGGGACTCGCGGAACAGTCTGGGCATCCCCGACTCCTCCACGTACCCGTTGCCGCCCAGGCACTCCAGCGCCTCCACGGCGACGGCCGGACAGCGCTTCGTCACCCAGTACTTGGTGACGGCCACCGCCAGCCGCCGGAAGTGCCGCTCCTGTTCCGTGCCGGTGTCGTAGGAGGCGGCGAGCCGCATCGCGGTGGTCGTGGCGGCCTCCGACTCCAGGGCCAGGTCCGCCAGGACGTTGCGCATCAGCGGCTTGTCGATCAGCGGACCGCCGAACGCGCCGCGGTGGGTGGCGTGGTGCACCGCCTGGGCGACCGCCTGCCGCATGATGGCCGCGGAACCGACAGCGCAGTCCAGCCGGGTCGCCGCGACCATCTCGATGATGGTCGCCACCCCCCGGCCCTCCTCCCCGACCCGGCGCGCCCACGTCCCGTCGAATTCCACCTCGGACGAGGCGTTGGAACGGTTGCCGAGCTTGTCCTTCAGCCGCTGGATCGCGAAGACGTTCCGGGTCCCGTCGGGCAGCACCCGCGGCAGGAGGAAGCAGCTGATCCCGTCCGGGGCCTGGGCCAGCACCAGGAAGCCGTCCGACATGGGCGCGGAGCAGAACCACTTGTGGCCGGTCAGCGCGTAGGTGCCGTCCTCGGCGAGTGGTTCCGCGCGGGTGGTGTTGGCCCGGACGTCGGAGCCGCCCTGCTTCTCCGTCATCCCCATGCCGAACAGCGCGCCGGGTTTCGCACCGGCCGGGGCGAGCAGCGGATCGTAGATCCGGGAGCTGAGCCGCGGCTCCCATTCGGCGGCCAGCGCCGGATCGGCGCGCAGGGCCGGCACCGCCGCGTGCGTCATCGACACCGGGCAGCCGTGCCCGGCCTCGGCCTGCGACCACACCAGGAACCCGGCCGCGCGGCGCAGATGCCCGTCGGGGCGGGACCAGGCGTCGGTCAGCCCTGCCGACACCGCGTGGCCCAGCAGCCGGTGCCAGGACGGATGGAAGTCGACCTCGTCGATCCGGTGGCCGTACCGGTCATGGGTGCGCAGCACCGGCGGACTGCTGTTCGCCGCGTCCCCCCAGCGCTGCGCCTGGGCCGAGCCCGCGGCCCGGCCCAGCTCACCCAGTTCGTCCTGGATCTCCGTCAGCCGCTCCGGGGCCGCATGGCGTTCGACGGCCTCGACGAGCGCGGCGTCGGAGGCGTGGACGTCATATCCGACCAGCGGCGGAGGCTGGTTGGTCACGGTGTGCGTGGGGGCGCTCATGGCAGCAACCGTAGGCGCCCGCGCGCGCCGTACGGAAGGCGCCGCACCCGCCGCCGGCGGGCCGGTCCTGGCGCCCGGCAGGGGGTGGGACCGGGCCCGCCCGGGGCGGATACCGTAGGCGGGTGCACGCAGCGGATGGAAGAAAAGGGCGGCCTCCCGGCCGCTGGGGCAGGGCCCGGGCTCTGTACCGGAATGTGTCGAAGCGCAAGGTCGGCTGGCTGCTGCTGAAGGACACCGTCAACTCCTCCATCGAGTACCGGGTCACCGGGCTCGCCGCGGAGGCGGCGTTCTTCGTTCTGCTGTCCCTCCCGCCGCTGCTGCTCGGCCTGGTCGGCGCGCTCGGCTACGTGGACACCGTCATCCGCACCGACACGATCGCGCACCTGCGCGAGAACATCCTCACCGCGTCCGCGACGGTGCTGTCGGACAAGGGCGTGAACCAGCTGGTCCGGCCACTGGTGGACAGCGTCTTCCACGGGCGGCGGCCCGATCTCATCTCGCTCGGCTTCGTGATCGCGCTCTGGTCGGGCTCCCGCGCCGTCAACGTCTTCGTCGACACCATCACGATCATGTACGGCCTGGAAGGGCACCGCGGGATCGTCAAGACCCGGCTGCTCGCCCTGCTGCTGTACATCGTCGCGCTCGTCGTCGGCGCGTTGGTGCTGCCGCTGATGGTCGCCGGCCCTGACGCGTTCGTCTCGGTGCTGCCGCGCAGCCAGGGCACCATCCACATCCTCTACTGGCCGGTCGTCCTGCTGGTGTCGATCGCCTTCCTCACCACGCTCTACCACGTGTCGGTGCCCGTGCGGTCGCCCTGGTACGAGGACGTGCCGGGCGCGCTCATCGCGCTGATGATGTGGGTCCTCGGCAGTTTCCTGCTGCGCATCTACCTCACGAACACCGTCGAGGGCCCGACGATCTACGGTTCGCTGGCCGCGCCCGTCGCGGTGCTCCTGTGGATCGGCATCTCCGCCTTCGCGGTGCTCGTCGGCGCCGCCGTCAACGCGGCCGTGGACCGTATCTGGCCGTCGCTCGCCACCGCCGCCGCCCGTGCCGAGAACGCCCGCGCCCTGGAGGCGGCCGCGGTCCGGGTGGTCGCCGACGCCGCCAGGCGGCGTGCCGCGGAGGACGGCCGCGACGACGACTTCGACGACGACGCGGATCTCGGCCCGGACGACCCCCCGCCCGCCGAGTTCCCCGAACGCTGGACGCGCTTCCTGCCGCCGTCGGACGTCCGCGCACGCCTTCGCCGCCGCGACCGGCGCGGCGCAGAATAGAGCTGTGTACCAGGAGAGGCTGTCCCGGGTCGCGGGCGCGGTGCTCTGGACCCGGACCGTCGGGGCCGGGGAGGGCGGGCCCTACCGGGTGCTGCCCGACGGCTGCATGGACGTGATCTGGTGCGACGGGGAACTGATCGTCACCGGCCCCGACACCCGCGCCCATGTGGCGCAGACCCCCGCGGGCGCGCGCTTCGCCGGGCTGCGGTTCGCGCCCGGGCAGGGGCCGGGGGTGCTGGGCGTTCCGGCGTACGAACTGCGTGATCTGCGGGTGCCGCTGGCCGCGGTCTGGCCCGGCGGCACCGCGCGGCGGATCGCCGAGCGGATCGGGGACGCGGCCGATCCGGGGAGCGCGCTCGAGGACGCGGTGACCGGGTCCGTACCCGGGACCGGCGCCCGGCGCGGGCCCGGAGCCGCGGATCCGCTGCTGGCCGCGACGGCGTCCCGGCTGGCCTCCGGCGGGAGCGTGGCCGCCGCGGCGGAAGCCGCCGGGCTGGGCGAACGGCAGCTGTACCGGCGCAGCCTGGCGGCGTTCGGCTACGGCCCGAAGACGCTCGCGCGGGTCCTGCGGCTGCAACGGGCGCTGGAACTGGCCCGGCGCGGCACCCCGTTCGCCGAGGTCGCGGTGGCGGCGCGGTACGCCGACCAGGCCCATCTCGCGCGCGAGGTGAAAGCGCTGGCCGGAGTACCGCTCGGCGAGCTCGTCGGTCAAGTCGGTCAAGCAGCAGGGCCCGGCTCGGCCGGCAGCGCCGCCAGCAGGTCGACGTGGTTGCCGTCGGCGTCCAGGACGGTGGCGTAACGCTGGCCCCACGGGGCGTCGAACGGTGCGAGGTGCGCGGTGTGGCCCGCGCCCGTGAGGTCGGCGTAGACCTTGTCGACCGCCGCCGGGCCGTCGCAGGTGAAGGCCAGCCCGGCCCGGCCGCTGCCCTGCGGCGGGGCCTGCCAGTCCGGGGTGAAGGACCGTACGACCTCCTCGGTGTCCCAGACGAGGAGCGGACCGCCGGGAAGCGCCGCTTCGACGTGCGGCTGGGTGTCGGCCTCCGCCGGGATGTCCAGGCCGAGCCGGCGGTAGAAGGCGAGCGACGCGGCCATGTCGGAGGCGAGCAGACCGATGAACGCGAATCGAGGAGTCATGCCGCCACGGTAGGTGCGCCGCGGGCCCGGGGTCTTGAACGAATCGGACATCGAACCGCTTCGCCACGTCGCGATAAATCGGTGGACAGCGCTTCGGGCCCTGTCGTACGGTCCTCAGGACCGCAGCGGTGGAAGACCGCGGCCGGCACACATACGCGGAGGTGTTTTTCGATGACTGTCATTGCGCAGGGCGCTGCCCTCATCCCGTCGCACAGCATCCTTATCTCCGCGGTCGCCGGCTGACCTCTCCCAGACCCTCAGCTCCGGGGCCGCCCTTTCGAAGGGCATTCCGTTGACCAACGGATCTGCTTCCCTCCCGTTCACCACGTTCGGCTGGGACTCCATTCTCGACACCGAATTCACCCCGTACGCCGCCCAGGGCCTGTTGCCGGGCCGGATCGTGCGGGTCGACCGCGGGCTCTGCGACGTCGTCACCCCTGACGGCACGCTGCGCGCGGACACCACCTTCGTCAACTCCTCCTCCGATCCCATGAAGCTGGCCTGCACCGGCGACTGGGTGGCCGTCGACCCGGACGCGCCGACCGGTCCCGCGGTGCGCGCGCTGCTGCCGCGGCGCACGGCCTTCGTCCGCTCGACCTCGTCCAGCCGTTCCGAGGGACAGGTGCTGGCGGCCAACATCGACTACGCCGTGATCGCCGTGTCGCTGGCCGCCGAACTCGACCTGGGCCGGCTGGAACGGTTCCTGTCCCTGGCCTGGGAGAGCGGCGCGCAGCCGCTCGTCGTCCTGACCAAGGCGGACCTCGTGGCCGACACGACGCATCTGCTCGCCGACGCCGAGAGCACGGCGCCCGGCGTCCAGGTGCTCGTGGTGAGCGCCAGCACCGGTGAGGGCATCGATGTGCTCTCCGCGGTGCTGGCCGGCAGCACCTCCGTGCTCCTCGGCCAGTCCGGCGCGGGCAAGTCCACCCTGACCAACGCCCTGCTGGGCCAGGAGATCCAGGAGGTCCAGGCCATC
Organism: Streptomyces sp. H39-C1; assembly: GCF_027158125.1. Classification (NCBI taxonomy): domain Bacteria; kingdom Bacillati; phylum Actinomycetota; class Actinomycetes; order Kitasatosporales; family Streptomycetaceae; genus Streptomyces; species Streptomyces sp. H39-C1. The sequence continues at coordinate 130,829 of NZ_JAPVLS010000015.1, read as the reverse complement.
CGTGACGCCGACGGCAAGGGGCGGCACACCACCACCACGCGGGATCTGCTGCCGCTGCCGACCGGCGGGGTGCTCATCGACACCCCCGGGCTGCGGGGGGTCGGGCTGTGGGACGCCGAGTCCGGGCTCTCACAGGTCTTCTCGGAGATCGAGGCGCTCTCCGCCGACTGCCGCTTCCACGACTGCTCGCATGTCGCGGAGCCCGGCTGCGCGGTGCTCGCCGCCCTGGAGGACGGCACGCTGCCGCACCGCAGGCTGGAGAGCTACCGCAAACTGCTGCGCGAGAACGCCTGGATCGCCTCCCGCACCGACCAGCGGCTGCGCGCCGAGATGCGCCGTGACTGGAAGATGAAGTCGGCGGCGGGGCGGGCGATGTACGAGGCGAAGCGCGGTGGTGGCGGCGGCCACCGCAGGCAGGCCTGAGACCGCACGCAGGCCTGAGACGGGTCCGGTGGCGGGTCCGGTGACGGACCCGCCATGTCCTTCAACGAGGCTGCGGTGAGCGCGGGTTCAGCCGGCGCCGTTGTGACGATGACGGCGCCGGATCGCGATCGGGCTTCCCTCGCTCCAGAACGTGGCCACGACGCTCGCGATCCCGAGGGCCACGATCACAATGCCGAGGATGATCGTGTAGACCATGAGCGTCCTCCTGTTGGCGGGGGTGCGTACCGTCACCGCACCTTCACAATCGCTGTCGTTCCGTGACCTTCCCGTTGCCTTCCGTTCCCAACCGTCCCAACAGGAACCAGTACTTCGACGGCCGGATCCCACCCCCGGGAACCACGGCCGGACCACCCGCGCCCACCGCGTCAGGCCGAGCGCCGTCTGACCAGGTGGGTGGGGGTGACCACGGAGGACAGCGGCAGGGCACCGGGGGCGTCGCGCCGCGGGTCGAGGCTGCGCAGCAGCAGCCGGGCCATCAGCCGGCCCATCTCCTCGATGTCCTGACGGACCGTCGTCAGCGGGGGATCGGTCAACTGCGCGACCTGGACCATGTCGTCGAAGCCGACCAGCGCGACATCGCCCGGCACGCTCCGCCCGCGCTCCCGCAGCACCCGCAGTGCCCCCGAGGCCATCAGGTCGGAGGCGGCGAAGACCCCGTCCAGGTCCGGGCAGCGGTCCAGCAGCTCGGCCATCGCGCGCTCGCCGCCGTCGGGGGTGAAGTCGCCCTCGGCGATCAGCGCCGGATCGGCGTCCGGCAGGATGTCGCGGAAACCGTCGAGCCGGTCGACGGACGCGGTCTGGTCGAGCGGCCCGCTGATGTGGGCGATCCGGCGGCGGCCGAGCCCCGTCAGATGGCGTACGGCCGTCCGCGCCCCGCCCCGGTTGTCACAGTCCACGTAGAGCGCGTTGCGGTCCCGGTCGGTCTCCGCCCAGCCGGGCCGCCCACCGAAGACGGTGGGGATGCCCGCCTTGCGGGCGAGCTCGGGCAGCGGGTCGTGCGCGTGCAGCGAGAAGATCAGCGCACCGTCGACATGGCCGCCCGCGAGATAGCGGCCGACCCGGTCGTAGTCGGCGGTGCCCTCGACCAGGAGCAGCACCAGCTGGTTGTCGTGCGCGGTCAGCTCCTTGCTGATGCCGCGCACCTGCTGGGCGAAGAACGGGTCGGAGAAGAACCGGGTCTCGGGTTCCGCGACCACGACGGCCACCGCGTCGTTGCGGCGGGTGACCAGTGTCCTGGCCGCCTGGTTCGGTACGTAGCCCAGCTCGTCGACCGCCTGCCGCACCCGGTCGGCCAGCGGCGCGCGCACCCCCGCACCACCGTTGACCACACGTGACGCGGTGGCCCGTGACACCCCGGCCCGTTCGGCGACGGCCTCCAGGGTGGGACGGGACGGGAAGGTCTGCTCGGACACTGCACGCTCCTCTGCGAGCTGGATGCGGACAGGGTATCTCCCTGGTCCAGCCTCGGGAGAGCGCTCTCATAGGTTGCCGCGTATCGCTGATCCCCCGCTGATCTCCGTGTCCGATTTCCGCCAGTGAAGGGCCGCCCGATGCCGCAGACTGGGGAACATGATTGACGAAGAGACCGGATATGCGGCGGTACGCGGCCGCGATGCCCGTTTCGACGGCGTCTTCTTCTTCGCGGTCGCGACGACCGGCATCTACTGCCGTCCCAGCTGCCCGGCGGTGACGCCCAAGCAGCGGAACGTGCGCTACTACCCCACGGCCGCCGCCGCCCAGAGCGGTGGCTTCCGCGCCTGCCGGCGCTGCCGCCCGGACGCGGTGCCCGGCTCGCCGGAGTGGAACGTCCGCGCCGACGTCGTGGGCCGCGCCATGCGGCTGATCGGCGACGGCGTGGTCGACCGAGAGGGCGTGGCGGGCCTGGCCGACCGGCTCGGCTACAGCTCCCGCCAGGTCCACCGCCAGCTCACCGCCGAGGTCGGCGCGGGCCCGGTGGCACTGGCCCGCGCGCAGCGCGCCCTGGCCGCACGGGTCCTGCTCCAGACCACCACCCTGTCCGTCACCGACACGGCGTTCGCGGCCGGTTTCGCCAGCGTCCGCCAGTTCAACGACACCATCCGCGAGATCTACGCCCGCACCCCGAGCGAACTGCGCGCCGCCGCGCGGGCCGGCACCGGCACCGCCACCACCGGGCGGGCGGCGGAGCCCGGCTCGGCCTCCGGGGTGCCCCTGCGGCTCGCCTACCGGGGCCCTTACGACGCGCAGGGGGTCTTCGACTTCCTGCACACGGAGCTGGTGCCGGGGATCGAGGAGATCACCGGGCCGCCCGGCCGGCGCACCTACCGGCGGACCCTGCGGCTGCCGCACGGCCCCGGCGTGGCCGAGGTGGACGAGCGCCGCCGGGCCGGCTGGCTCGACTGCCGGCTCCGCCTCGCCGACCTGCGGGACCTGACCACCGCCGTCCAGCGGGTACGCCGGCTGTTCGACCTGGACGCCGACCCGTACGCCGTCGCGGACTCGCTGAGCGGTGACCCGCTGCTCGGGCCGCTGATCGCCGCCCGGCCGGGGCTGCGTTCACCGGGCGCCGCCGACCCCGACGAGCTCGCCGTGCGCGCCGTACTCGCCGACCCGGCCGCCGCAGGCGCGCTCGTCACGGCCTGCGGCGATCCGCTCCCCGCCCCCGACGGTGGCCTCACCCACCTCTTCCCGGAACCCGCCCGCATCGACGACCCCGCCCTGCGCCCGCTGACCGGCGCGCTCGCCGCCGGCACCCTGCGCCTCGACCCGGGCACCGACCGCGACGAGGCGGGCCGCGCGCTGCTGGCCCTGCCGGGCGTCGACGCCCGGACGGCCGGATACATCCGGCTCCGCGCCCTCGGCGACCCCGACGTCGCACTGCCCAACGAACCACCGCTCAGCGACGCGTGGCGCCCGTGGCGGAGCTACGCCCTGCACCACCTCTGGGCCGCGGGCCACCGCGCCCGACCCCGACTGGAGATGACAACCGCATGACCAGCCCCGTAAGCCCCGCAACGCCCGTGAGCTCCGCGACCCCCGCGGCCGGCCCGGTGACCCTCTACACCACCGTCGACAGCCCCCTCGGGGAGCTGCTCCTCACCGGTGACGGCACCGCCCTCACCTCGCTCTCGGTCCCCGGCCAGCGGGGCGGCGCCACCGTCCTGCCCGGCTGGCGCCGTGAGCCCACCGCGTTCGCCGCGGCCGAGCGCCAGCTCAAGGAGTACTTCGCGGGCGAGCGCCGGACGTTCGAGCTCCCGCTCGCCCCCGCCGGCTCCGACTTCCGGCTCCGGGTGTGGAACGCCCTCGACACCGTTCCGTACGGCGCGACCGTCAGCTATCGCGGGCTCGCCGAAGCCGCCGGATCGCCCGGCGCGGTACGTGCCATCGGCGGCGCGGTCGGCGCCAACCCGCTGCTCGTCGTCCGCCCCTGCCACCGGGTGATCGGCGCGGACGGCAGCCTCACCGGCTACTCCGGCGGACTGGAGCGCAAGCGGACCCTGCTCACGCTAGAGGGCGTCCTCTGACACCGTCCGCCCGTGCATCCCGGGCTCCTCGCCCTCGATGCCCCAGGTGATCACCCGGCGCGGCCGGATCCGGATCACCTCCGGGCTGAGGTAGGCCCCCAGATCGTGCGCCCCGGTCAGCTGCTCCGCGTCCCCCCGGATCTCGATGCCGCGCACCGCCCACGGATGCCGGCTGACGATGTCGTCGACGATCAGCGACACCAGCGGATTCCCCGCGATGTTCCGCCACTTCTTCGTCGTCCCCATCGCATACCCGCCGATGTCGATCGAGCCGTCGTCCCGCACCACGAACCCCACCGCGTTCGCCTGCGGCTGCCCCTTCCCGTCCACCGTCGCCAGCCGGCCCAGCTTCTGCCCGTCCAGATACGCCCGCTCGCCCGCACTGAAAATCGTCATACGGCCAGCCTCACACCGGGGTGACGCCGGGGCATCGGCTCTTGGACCTAGGCCGCTGGGCCCAGGGCACCGGGCGCCGGTCCCGGCTGTCAGCCGAAGACGACGGCGCCGAGCCACGCGCCCGCCACCAGGAGGCAGGCGAAGAGCTCGGCGAGGACGGAGCGGCCGATGGCGCGCATGGCGGTGCGGGTGGCGGTCCAGGCGCCGCCGTGCGACCCGAGCCGGACGCGTTCCACGGCGTAGATGTACGCCACGAAGCCGATGGGCGCGCCGATCACCGGGAGGACGAAGAACCCGACGATGGCGGTGGAACCGGCGGCGAAGACATTGCGCCAGGTGAGTTGGGAATCGCGGATGCGGCGGGCCGGCAGCAGCCACTGGACCACCTGGTTGAGCGCCAGCAGACCGGTGGCGGCGGCGAGGACCCCCCAGGTCAGCGTGGTGTGCAGATTGGTCGCCCACCACAGGACGGCGCCCCAGCACAGCAGCGATCCGGGCACACCGGGGACCAGTACGCCGAGCAGCCCGAGCAGCATCAGGACGCCGATCAGGCACAGCTGTGGTGTCCCCATGGACTCACCCTGCCGGATAGTCGCCGCGCCCGCCCCCGGATATCGGCCGGGTGGTCACCCGTGCCGGGCGACCCAGCCGCGTTCGTAGGCGTGCCAGCCGAGCTGGAGCCGGGTGGTGACCCCGGCGATCTCCATGAGGTGCTTCACCCGGCGCTGCACGGTGCGCAGCCCGAGGTCGAGCTGCTTGGCGACGCTGGCGTCGGTGAGCCCGGCGAGGAGCAGCGAGAGGATCTGCAGATCGACGAAGTCGGGCGCGTCCAGCGGCACCTCGTCGACGCCGAGGCCGTTCAGCCGCAGCGGCATCGAGGTGCGCCACACCCCCTCGAAGAGCCCCATCAGGGATTCGAGCAGACCGCTGGCGTGCACGACCAGCGCGGCGGGCTGTCCGGTGCGGCGGGTCAGCGGCACCATGGCGAGCGACGCGTCGGCCACCACCAGCTTCGTCGGGACCCGGTCGATCACCCGTACCTGCTCGCTGCGGTTCATCGCGGCGGAGAGCTCGGTGATGCCGTTCGCGCTGGTGAGGATCTCGCGTTCGATCACCACGCGGTAGGCGACACCGCGCTCGGCGGCCTGCTCCTCGGCGCTGTTGTCCATGCCGGTCACGGCGACGGGGGTGCCGGTGACCAGGGCGCAGACCTCCTTCTCCGCGCCGAGCTGCAGTTGCAGGAAGCGCTGGGCGACGGCGTTCGCGCCGGTCACCACTTCCAGCAGGTCGTGGACGGCGGGTTCGGTGGCCTCGGCCCGGAACTCCGAGGCGAGCACGGCCGCCGCGAGTTCCGCCTGTTCGAGTTCATACCGCTGCTGGGTGAGCAGCGCGGCGAGCGCGACGCCCGGTGGCGCGGCGACCCAGCGGCCCGGCCGGGCCGAGGACTGGGCCACCAGTCCGTGTCCCTCCAGCCGTCGCAGTGTGCGAGCCGCATCCTCCTCGGACGTGCCGAGGCGCTGCGCGAGGTCGGATATCTCGGCGGCACCGAGACCGATCAACGCGCGGTAAGCGGACTCCTGGACGTCGTCGAGTCCTATGGCACCGAGCACGGCGCCCCCTCCCCAAGGTGGCGGGAATGAGCCACGGCGGTTTCCCGCCGCGGACATCTTCCCTGCTCACCCCCCTGTTCTGCCAGTGTGGCGGCGATGCGGGCATGACTTGGCACGACTTGGGTCGTTTCGCTCGAGCGCCGTCGGCCGACCCCACCGTGGGGGGAGGGCCGGCCGACGGACCCGCGTCAGGTATGCCGTCCACCGTTTCCGAAGGCCTTTCGCGGTGGACAATAAGGGCATGAGCCAGCAGGGGGAGACGCACCCTCGTCAAGAGGACGAGTGGTGGCGCCAGTTGTACGGGAGCCCGGAACCGGGCGATCCACAGGAGTCGGCCGAAACGGTCGACGACCACTACGCCTCGGCCCTGTCCGCCGTGGGCGCCCCGGACGAACCGGCGGTCCGGGACGATCCACCTGTTCGGGACGAACCGCCCGCCGACCGGGTGCCGCCCGCCCGGGATCCGTACGCACAGGGCCCGTACGACCGGAGCCCGTACGACCAGGATGCGCCCGAGCACGACGACCCCGGACCGCCGGACACCCTCCGGCTCCGCCGGACCGGCCGGACGGCCGCCCAGGCCGCACCGCCGCAGACACCGCCCGCGGCGCCCGCACCGCCATCGCCCACCGTCCCGTCCCAGCAGGCGGCTCCGCAGCCGGCTCCGGCGGACCGGCCGCCGCGCGGCGGGGTGATCCCCACCGCGGGCGAGGCGTGGGGGCCGCGGGAGACACCGCAGCAGGCGTATCAGCAGCCCTACGAGGAACCGCGGCAGGCGTACCAGCCGCCCTACGAGGCACCGGCGCCGACCGCCTTCGGCGAAGGCCCGGTGACGTGGAGCGATCCTGATCCCGGCCCGGCGCCGGACCTGCCGCCCGGATGGGCGGCGGCGGAGCCGGCCGCCGAGGCGGCGCCCCCGTTCGTGGGCGACGGCCCTCCGACGTACGCGGCGGAGCCGACCGCCTGGCCGGTGGCGCACCCGGACGAGCTCGACAGCCTCGTACCCGACACGGTGCTGGACGGGGCGCAGTACGGCGTCCTGACGCTGCGGACCGCCTCCGTACGCGGGGATTCCGCGCGGTACCGGGGCCAGCCCCGGCGGGACGCGCTGCTGACGGCGCGCTTCGGCACCGGCGACGACGGCCTCCTGCTGCTGGCGGTCGCCAGTGGCGCGCGGGCCGCCGATGACGCGCCCCGGGCCGCGCAGGACGCCTGCCGGTGGATCGCCGGCGCGGTCGGCCGGAGCCAGCTGCGGCTGTCCGAGGACATCCGCGCCGCCCGCCGCGGCTCGCTCAAGTCCGGGCTGCACCGGCTCACCGACCGCTGCTACGGGCGGCTGCGCGCCCGGGGCGAGGACCTCGGGTTGGAGGAGGGCCAGTACACGGCCTCGCTGCGCTGCCTGCTGCTGCCGGTGGACCCGTCCTGCCGCATCCGGCTGTTCTTCGGCGTCGGGGACGGCGGGCTGTTCCGGATCCGCGACGGCAGCTGGCAGGACCTGGACCCGGTCGGCAAGGACGCGGAGCCCGGCGAGCGCTTCCGCTTCCGGGCCTCGGTCGCGCATCCCGGCGACGCGCTGCTGCTGTGCAGTGGTGGCCTCGCCGAACCGCTGCGCGGCGAGCCGGCCCTCGCCGCCCGGCTGGCCCACCAGTGGGGCAGCGGCCGCCCGCCGGGCCTCACCGCGTTCCTGGCCGAGGCGCAGACCCGCGTCAAGGGCTACGCCGACGACCGCACCGCCGTCGGCGTCTGGGACGCCTGAACGCGACCGCGCGCGCCTGAGTGGCGGACCCGTCCTCGTCGTGGGGAGATGGAGCGAAGTCCCCGCGACGAGCGATTGGTGCGCCCGATGGCGAAGCAGACCGTGGCCGAGCAGTTCGTCGACGTCCTGGTGCGAGCCGGGGTGGAGCGGATGTACGGCGTCGTCGGCGACAGCCTCAACCCCGTCGTCGACGCGATCCGGCGCAACGCGGCCATCGAATGGGTGCATGTGCGCCACGAGGAGGTGGCGGCCTTCGCCGCGGGCGCGGAGGCCCAGATCTCCGGGAAGCTGACGGCCTGCGCCGGTTCCTGCGGCCCCGGCAACGCCCATCTGCTCAACGGCCTGTTCGACGCGCACCGCTCGATGGCCCCGGTGCTGGCGCTGGCCGCGCAGATCCCCAGCAGCGAGATCGGCACCGGTTACTTCCAGGAGACCCACCCGGACCAGATGTTCAAGGAATGCAGCCACTACAGCGAGCTGATCTCCAACCCGCAGCAGATGCCCCGGGTGCTGCAGACCGCGATCCAGCACGCGATCGGCCGCGGTGGCGTCTCCGTCATCAGCCTCCCCGGTGACATCGCGGCGCAGCCGGCCCCGCAGCGCAGCATCGAGCACGCCCTCGTCACCCGCCGGCCCTCGGTCCGGCCCGGTGACGCCGAGCTCGACGCGCTCGCCCGGATGGTGGACGCCGCGGACAAGGTGACGCTGTTCTGCGGCAGCGGCACGGCCGGCGCGCACGACGAGGTGATGGCTTTCGCCGAGCGGGTGAAGGCGCCGGTCGGCCATGCCCTGCGCGGAAAGGAGTGGATCCAGTTCGACAACCCGTACGACGTGGGCATGAGCGGACTGCTCGGCTACGGAGCCGCGTACGAGGCGATGCACGAGTGCGACCTGCTGATCCTGCTCGGCACGGACTTCCCGTACAACGCCTTCCTGCCCGACGACGTGAAGATCGTGCAGGTGGACGTCCGCCCGGAGCACCTCGGCCGCCGTTCCAAGCTGGATCTGGCGGTGTGGGGCGATGTGCGCGAGACGCTGAGCTGTCTGACGCCCAAAGTGCGGGCCAAGACGCAGCGCAAGTTCCTCGACCGGATGCTGAAGAAGCACAGCGACGCCCTGGAAGGCGTCGTCAAGGCGTACACCCGCAAGGTCGGGAAGCACGTCCCGATCCACCCCGAGTACGTGGCCTCGGTCCTGGACGAGGAGGCCGCGGACGACGCGGTCTTCACCGTCGACACCGGCATGTGCAACGTCTGGGCCGCCCGCTACCTCACCCCGAACGGCAAGCGCCGGGTGATCGGCTCGTTCACCCACGGCTCGATGGCCAACGCGATGCCGCAGGCGATCGGCGCCCAGTTCCTGGACCGCAGCCGCCAGGTCGTCGCGATGTCCGGCGACGGCGGTTTCTCGATGCTGATGGGTGACTTCCTGACCCTGGTACAGCACGAACTGCCGGTGAAGATCGTGCTGTTCAACAACTCCTCGCTCGGCATGGTCGAGCTGGAGATGCTGGTGGCGGGTCTGCCGGCGTCCGGAACGGCCAACCACAACCCGGACTTCGCGGCGGTCGCGCGGGCGTGCGGGGCCTACGGGGTCCGGGTGGAGAAGCCGAAGGAGCTGCGGGACGCGCTGCGCGGCGCGTTCCGGCACAAGGGGCCGGCACTGGTGGACGTGGTCACCGACCCGAACGCGCTGTCCATCCCGCCGAAGATCACGGGTGAGCAGATCGGCGGCTTCGCGCTGTCGATGAGCAGGACGGTGCTCGACGGCGGGGTCGGCAGGATGCTGCAGATGGCGCGCTCCAACCTGCGCAACGTGCCGCGGCCCTGACCCCGGCCCTTGACCCCGGCCCCTGGCGGTGGTTGCTCAGGAACGCGCGGGCCGGAGCCGCAGCGTCAGGATCTGGAACGGGCGCAGCTCCAGCGCGACGCCGCCGTCCCCGGCCCGCTCCGCGGCCCGCAGTGGACGCTCCAGCAGATCCGTCACCGTCGCGTCGGCGACCGGGAACGCCGTCGAGAGGGTGCCGGCCACCCGGCCGCCGCGCGACTCGTAGAGCCGCACCACCACATCGCCCGAGCGGTCGTCGGCGAGTTTCACCGCCTCGACGGTGATCGACGGGTGATCGGCGGACACCAGTGACGGCACCGCCGGCGCCCCGGCGATCCGCAGCGGCAGATTCAGCGCCAGCCCCTCGGCCACCGCGTCGCCGGTCCCGGCGCCCGGCAGCAGCGCGTAGGTGAAGCGGTGCGTGCCCTGGCCGGTCTCCGGGTCGGGGCTGTGCGGAGCGCGCAGCAGGGTCAGCCGGACGGTGGTTCCGGTACGTCCCGCGTGCACGGTGCGGGTCACGTCATGGCCGTACGTCGAGTCGTTGAGCACCGCGACGCCGTAGCCGGGCTCGGCGACCCGCAGCCAGCGGTGCGCGCAGATCTCGAAACGCGCCGCGTCCCAGCTGGTGTTGGTGTGCGTCGGGCGGAAGACATGGCCGAACTGGATCTCGGACGCGCTGCGGTCGGCGTGCACATCGACCGGGAAGGCCGCCTTGAGCACCTTCTCGGACTCGTGCCAGTCCACCTCGGTGACGAAGTCCAGCCGCGAGCTGCCGGCGCGCAGCCGGAGGTCCTGGCGTACCCGGGACGATCCGAAGGCCCGTACGGTGCGCACCACCGCGAGCAGCGGGCCGGTGGCGGTCGCCGCGACCGACTCGGCGGCCGTCAGATCGGTGCGCCGCCGGCGGTAGTGCCGGTCGATGTCCCAGGCGTCCCACTTGTTGGGGTGGTCGGGATGCAGCTGCAGCAGGTTGCCGCGGGTGCCGGGCGCCAGCACCTCGCGTCCGCCGGCCCGCAGATCGACGACGGAGGCCAGCAGCCCGTCCGCGTCGACGACGACCCGCAGCAGGCCGTTGTCGAGGACGTGCGTGCCACCGCTGACGGTGACCGTGACCGGGGTGTGCCCGGGGTCGGTACCGGCCAGCGGCGCGGAGCCGAGCGCGGGCACCCGGACGGCGACCGCCGCCCGGCCGTCCGCCAGCCGCTGGGCGCCGATGCCGTCCGGCAGCCCGGCGGCGTCGGCCTCGACCACCTCGTCCCGGCCGTACGGTGCGGCGTTGAGGACGGCGGGGGCGCCACCGCCCAGCGACCGGACGGCGGCGGTGGTGATCCCCGTCAGCTCCTCGCGCACCCGCTCGTAGGTGTCGCGGGCCTCGCGGTGCACCCAGGCGATCGAGCTGCCCGGCAGGATGTCGTGGAACTGGTGCAGCAGCACCGTCTTCCAGATCCGGTCCAGATCGTCGTACGGATAGCCGTACGACGGGTCGCGCAGCGCCGCGGTGGTGGCCCAGAGCTCGGCCTCCCGCAGCAGGTGTTCACTGCGCCGGTTGCCCTGCTTGGTCTTCGCCTGGGTGGTGTACGTGGCCCGGTGCAGCTCCAGGTACATCTCGCCGGACCAGACCGGCGCCTCGCGGGCGTACTCGCGTTCCGCCGCCGCGAAGAAGGCGGCCGGTTTCTCGATGTCGACCCGCGGTGAGCCCTCCAGCGACCGCAGCCTGCGGGCCTTCTCCATCATCTCCCGGGTCGGGCCGCCGCCGCCGTCACCCCAGCCGAACGGCACCAGGGAACGGGTGGCGCGGCCCTTCTCGGCGAAGTTCCGTACCGCGCGGGCGAGTTCGTGGCCTGCGAAGTGCGAGTTGTAGGTGTCGACGGGTGGGAAGTGGGTGAACACCCGCGTTCCGTCGATGCCTTCCCACCAGAACGTGTGGTGCGGCATCTTGTTGGACTGGTTCCACGACAGCTTCTGGGTGAGGAACCAGCGGACCCCGGCCAGCTCCGCCAGCTGCGGGAAGGCGGCGGTGTAGCCGAACGAGTCCGGCAGCCAGACCTCCTCGGTCTCCACTCCCAGCTCGTCGAGGAAGAACCGCTTGCCGTGCACGAGCTGGCGGGCCAGCGCCTCGCCGCCGGGCATGTTGGCGTCCGGCTCGACCCACATCGACCCGACGGGCGCCCAGGACCCGTCGCGCACGGCCCGCTGGATGCGCTGCCAGATGTGCGGCTGGTGCTCCTTGACCCAGGCGTACTGCTGGGCCTGCGAGCAGGCGAAGACCAGCTCGGGGTACTCCTGGGCGAGCGCGGTGACGTTGGCGAACGTCCGGGACGCCTTGCGGACGGTCTCGCGCAGCGGCCACAGCCAGGCCGAGTCGATATGGGCGTGCCCGGCGGCGGAGATCCGGTGGGCGCTGGCGTGCGCGGGCCGGGACAGCGCCTCGACCAGTTCGGCACGGGCGGCGGGCGCGGTGCCGCGCACATCGTGCAGGTCCAGGGCGTCCAGCATGTTCTCCAGCGCCCGCAGGATCTCGTGCCGGCGCGGTTCGTGCGGGGCCAGCTCGCCCATCAGCTCGGAGAGCACCTCGATGTCCAGCAGCAGATGCCAGACCTGCTCGTCGAGGACCGCCAGGTCGGCGGAGGCGAAACGGTACAGCGGCCGGTCCCCGGCGGTCAGCACGTCGCCGAGCAGGGTGGGGGCGAAGCCGTGCAGCACGGCCGGGTTGGCGGCCGCCTCCAGCAGCAGGTGCACCGGCTCGCCGCCCAGCGCCGAAGCGGTCACCGGGACATGGCGGTTCATCGGATGGATGCCCTTCACCGGCACCCCCGCCGCGTCGTGGACCAGTCCCTCGGCCTGGAACCCCGGTCCCTCGCCGGTGAACCCGGGGTCGATGACCACCTCGACGCGCTGCCCGACCCAGTTCTGCGGCACGGCGCCCTCCAGCCGGAACCAGCTGGTCGACCACGGAGTGCCCCATTCGGTGCCGGGCGCGAAGGGTTCGAAGACCCCCTGCAGCGCCTGTTCCACCGGGACCGGTTCACCCGCCACCTGCCACACGGACAGGGTCAGCGGCACCCGGGCGGCGTACTGGGCGGGCCTGATGAACTGGGTGACCGCCCGGTCCAGACGTCCTTCGACCAACTGCCGGTCGTCGTGCATCGCGGCTCCTGAGGGGGTTCGGGGGTCACCCCCCGGCGGAATCGGCTCATGCGAGGGGTTACCCGTTCCCCCCGCGTCCGCAACAAGGGTCCGTCCGGCCGGTGGTGGGCAGCACTGCCGTGCCCCCGGCGGAACCCGGGCCCATGACTGGATGGCCCTGCGGTGGGCATGCATCCCGACAGGATGTTCGACGGGGATGAGGGCGGCGGCCGGAGCGGAGCGATGGAGCGTCAGCCGAAGGAAGAATGCGGCCACGGACCACGAGGCACCGTCGAGGTGCGGGAACTGCGGCACGCCCTGCGCCACGCGGATCTCTCGGCGATAGCCGAGGCGCGCAGGCTGCTGCGCGAGCAGCTGCGGCACTGGGGTGTGCCGGGACTGGTCGACATCGCCGAACTGCTGGCCAGCGAACTGGTCACCAACGCGCTCCAGCACACGGACGAGGGAGCGGTGCTCACCGCGACGCTCTCCGGCGGGCCGGTGCACCGGCTGCGCGTCGAGGTGCACGACCACGCGGCCAGGCGCCCCCGGCTGCACACACCGGGCGAGAACGCCACGTCGGGCCGCGGGCTGCTGCTCGTGCAGGCGCTCGCCGATTCCTGGGGTGTGCGCTCACTGGGCACCGGGAAGATCGTCTGGTTCGAGCTGGCCGTCGACACCGCCTGACATGACGATGTGTCGCCCGAGGATCAGCCGAACTGCCGTTCCAGGTCCTGGAGTTTGCGCTCCAGTGAATCCAGCCGGGGGATCGTCAGCGTGTCGTCCTCGGCCGTGAGGTCGACGGTGAGCGGCGCTTCCGCCGGCACCGGTGACGCCGCCGGCAGTTCGGACCGCTCCGAGCGCTCCGGCTGGAAGGGGGGACGCGGGCGCACCGGCAGTTCGGCCGTCCCGGCGGTTATGACGGGCTCCGTGGTGCCGCCCTGACCTCCGCCGCCCGCGCCTCCGCCGGGCAGTTCCGGGCGACGGTCGCCCCGGTCCCGGCTCCAGCCGCGGTGCTGGCGGTTGAGCGCCCTGACCCGGGCCCGCTCCAGCCGGTCGTGGTCGCGGCGGCGGACGTCGTTCACTGCCTTCTGCTTGCGGTCCTCGCGGACCTCCTCCACCGCCTCGTCGAGCGAGCGCACGTTCTCCAGCAGCATCAGCGACCAGGCGCCGTAGGTCTCCAGCGGGGCGCGCATCCAGCGGACCATCCTGATCTGCGGCAGCGGACGCGGCACCAGGCCCTGTTCGCGCAGCGCGGCCCGGCGGGTCTGCTTGAGCGCCCGGTCGAACAGCACCGCCGCCGACAGGGACATCCCGGCGAAGAACTGCGGAGCGCCGGCGTGCTCGATACCGCGTGGCGCGTGCACCCAGTTGAACCAGGCCGCGGCGCCCGCGAACATCCACACCAGCATCCGGGAGCCGAGCGCCGCGTCGCCGTGGCTGGCCTCGCGCACCGCGAGCACCGAGCAGAACATCGCCGCGCCGTCGAGGCCGAACGGGACCAGGTACTCCCAGCCGCCGTCGAGGTTCAGGTTCTGCCGGCCGAAGCCGACCAGTCCGTGGAAGGAGAGCGCCGCGGCGACCGCCGCACAGCAGAAGAGCAGGACGTACGACGCGCTTCCGTAGACCGCTTCCTTGCGGCGCCGGCGTTCCTCGCTGCGCTCCCATGAATCGCTGCCGGGTACGTTCTCGTCGCCGCCGCGCGCACGGCGGTTGCGGAGCGCGACCGCCGAGGCCGCGAGGACCGCCAGGCCCACGGCCCCCGAGAGCGTCCAGTCCAGCGATATGTCGGTAAGTCTCATGTGCGATTCCTAGCGTCGCTTCCGTCGCGCTCGGGCCGCGGGACGGCTTACGGGCGCCATCTTGGCGAACGGCGCACGGACGTGAAGAGGTTTCGCCGGAATAACACGCCTATGGATGGAAAGGTCGAACAGGTCAGCTTGCGACGGCCAGACGTTCGATCCGATCGGCGTCACACGTACGCGGGCAGGTGCCGCAGGTCTCCGTGGGGCGCACCGTGTAGAACAGGCAGCAGGTGACCCGGTCCCGGGTGCCGGACGGCACGCGGTCCGGCAGCGGCCGGGGTGCGCGCAGTTCGCGGAAGCCCGCGCCGCCGGTGTACGGGGCGCTGGTGCCCGGCAGCAGGGCCGTCAGCTCGGACATCGCCCGCTCGCCCTCGCCGAGCAGCTGCCCGACCCGCCACAGTCCCTCGGTGACCTCGTCGGTCGCCATGCCCCACAGGGCGCGCCGGCCGCGCCGCAGCCGGGGCTGGAAGCCGTCCAGCAGCGGCCCGAGGTGCTCGGCGAGCGCGGAGCGCAGTTCCAAACGCAGCGCCTCCTCGGAGTGCACGACGCGGGCTCCGGGGAGAACGGCGGCCGGGTCGTCCGGCAGGCAGCTGAAGTCGTGGGTGCGGACGGTCAGCCGGCCCTGGGTGCGGTGGAACGACACATCTGACACCGGCAGCCACGGGACCCTGCGGTGCAGGAACCAGGGGACGGTGAAGAGCAGACAGGCCGGCCAGGCGTAGCGGTGCAGGCCGAAGCCGGCGATCACATCGGGGCGGGCGCGCTTCCCGTGGTCGCGCAGCACCTGCTGCTCGTCCCAGACCAGGAAGGCGTCCAGGGCCGCTCCGCCCGCCGCCAGCTCGTCGGCGCGCACCCAGCCGTCCCCGCTGCGGGGCGCTTCCTCGGTCACGCGCAGCGAGGGATACGCCCCGGTCAGGCGTGCGTAGGCGGGCGCGGTGACAGGCATGGCGAGCATGGCGGACCGTCCAGAAAGGGTTCCAAGGGAGGTAAGGCTTACCTTATCCGATGGGGTGGGGGTTTAACCTAACGGCACTACGCCACACGAGTGGTGCCGTCCAAGAGGGAAGGACCCGGTGAACGACACCGCCGCCGCGCGCCCTGCGGGAACCCCGTCCGTCCCGCCGCCCCGCCGTCCCGGGCAGGTCCGCGGAACTCACCCGCATGCCGCGGCATGCGCCGGGCCGGCCGATGACACCGTCCCCGCCGAGCGGCGGCTGCCCGAGCGGTACTCGGTGCGCGACCAGGTGCTGAACGCGCTGCGCAGCGCCCTGGTCAGCGGTGAACTGCGGCCCGGCGCCGTCTACTCGGCGCCCTCGCTCGCCGAGCGCTACGGCGTGTCGGCCACACCGGTCCGCGAGGCGATGCAGCTGCTCGCCCGGGAGGGCGCCGTCGAGGCCATGCCCAACCGGGGATTCCGGGTCGCCGAACGCAGTGCGCACGACCTCGCGGAACTGGCGGAGGTCCGGGCCCTCATCGAGGTGCCCGTCGTCCTCGGCCTCGCCCGCACCATCGCCCCCGAACGGTGGGAGGCGCTGCGCCCGCTCGCCGCCGCCACCGTCGCCGCGGCCGCACGCGGCGACCGGGCCGCCTACGCGGACTCCGACCGGCTCTTCCACCGCGCGATGCTCGAACTCTCCGGCAACCACCAACTGGTCGCCGTCGCGGACGAGCTGCACCGGCGCTCCCAGTGGCCGGTGTCCGGACCGTCCCGCACTCCGTCGCGCCCGGCGGAACTGCTCGCCGACGCGACGGAACATGCCGTGCTGCTGGAAGCGCTGGTGGCCGGAGACGTGGTCACGGTCGAATCGCTCGTCCGCGAACACTTCTCCGGCTCCGCCTGGGGTTAACGGGCCGGCCGGTCCCGCCGGATCAGCCGGACTGCGGATCAGCCGGACTCCGGACCAGCCGGTCCCCGGATCAGGCGCTTTCCGCCGGGTGGGGGAGCCAGACCGGGATTCCGCCCAGCAGGGCGTGCAGGCGGGCGGCCTCGGCCCGCAGCGCCGTCGCTGCGGGTTCCGGCTCCACCTCGGCGAGGGCGAGCATGGCCGGGGCCGTGCCCACGAGATAGCCGATGTCCACGCGGATGCGGAGCGACTCGGTGAAGCCCCGGTGCGCCTCGGCGAGATCGCCGTCGGCGGCGGCGAGTCCGGCCAGATGGCGCCAGGTGACCGAGGTCAGCAGCGCGTCGCCGTGGGCGACGGCGCCCGCGTGGGCGCGCCGGTAGGCGGCGCGGGCGGCGGTGGGGTTCTGGGCGACGTTCTCGGCGAACAGACCACGGCGGAAGTCGAGCAGCGGCCTTCCCGGCGACACCTGGCTCAGCAGCGCCGCGCTGCGGCCGAACGCGGCCCGGGCCTCGTCGGCGCGGTCACGGACGGAGAAGAGCGTGGCGGCGTAGGCGAGATGGCCGCGCTCGCACGCGGCGGCGCCCCGCTCCTCGTCACTCCCGGCCAGCGCCTCGGCGGAGCGCAGCGCGTCCTCCGCCTCGGACCAGCCGTCGAGGGTGAACATGCAGCCCTCGACGAGCAGGGCGGCCCGGCGCAGCGCCGTATCCGGGCTGTCGGCGCAGTACGGGGCGAGTATCGCCGCCGCCTCCGCCCAGCAGCCGCGGGCCCTGAGGCGCCACACATCGGGCGTGCCCACCACAGATTCCGGCATGGCGGTATCCGCCACAACCTACCCCCCAAGCGCATCGTCGAGCCAAGTGGTCGAAGTCCAGCATGCCGCAGGGGCCCGCGCCAAGAGGGCGGTGATCAATTGCTCCTGATCCGAGTGATCGAGGGTCCGCCGGGACGGCGTCAGCTCATGCGGAGCGCGAGGAAGAAGTCCAACTTGTCTTCCAGACGCGCGAGATCACGCCCGGTCAGTTGCTCGATCCGGCCGATACGGTACCGCAGAGTGTTCACGTGCAGATGCAGCCGGGTCGCGCAGCGGGTCCAGGAGCCGTCGCACTCCAGGAACGCCTCCAGGGTCGGGATGAGCTCGGCGCGGTGCCGCCGGTCGTAGGCGCGCAGCGGGTCGAGCAGCCGTGCGGTGAAGGCGCGGCGGACGTCGTCCGGCACGAAGGGCAGCAGCAGGACGTGCGAGGCGAGCTCCTCGTGCCCCGCCACGCAGACCCGCCCGGGGCGGGCGGCGGCGACCCGGCGGGCGTGCCGGGCCTCCTCCAGGGCACCGCGCAGTCCCTCGGCGGAGTGCACGGTGGCGCTGACGCCGATGGTGAGCCGTCCGTCGTCGGCCAGACCCCTGCTGAGCGGGCCCCGCAGGGTGTCGAGCAGGCCGTCGGCGCGCCAGTCGTCGGTGAAGCCGCCGTCGGACGGGTCGGCGGGCGGCAGCGGTACGAGGGCCATCGCCTCGTCGCCCGCGTGCGCCACCGCGATGCGGTCGGTGGGGTCGGGGCCGATGGCGGCCGGGTCGACCAGCGCCTCCTCCAGCAGCATCTGGGCGGCCGGCCCCGCGGGCACCTCGCCGCCCGCCCAGTCGACCCGGGCGACGACGACCTGCCAGTGCGGCGCGGCGCTGAGCCCGGGGACCAGGACGGGGGCGGCGACCCGCAGCCGGGCGGCGATCTCGGCCGGCGGCGAGCCGGCCTGGACCAGTTCCAGCACCTCGTGGGCGAGCCGGCGGCGCACGGTGCGCGCGGCGTCGTGGCGGTCCCGCTCGACGGCGATCAGCTGGGTGACGCCCTGCAGCAGGTCGAGCCGCTCCGCGGGCCAGTCCCCGGCGTCGGCGTCGACGGCGAGGAACCAGTCGGAGAGCAGGGTGGCCCGGACATCGGCCACGGGGGTGGTGCCGCCGGTGCGGATCGGGAAGAGCGAGTACGTGTTGGTGGTGCCGCCGGACGCGATCGACGTGCGGTGCGGGGAGGGCCGGGCGGTGCGCATGGCGGCCAGATGGGCGCCGGCGAGCTCGGCACGCACCGCGGTGGGCAGCGGATGCTCCGAACCGGCGATCTGCCGTCCGGTGGCGGACAACACCCAGGCGCGCAGGTCCAGGTCGGTGCCGAGCAGATCCAGCACGGCGTCGGGGCCGCCGCCCGCGGGGCCCGACGACATCAGCCGCCGGTGCCGGTCCACGACCGCGGCCAGATCGCCGGCCCGCTCCGTGGAGACCTGCCGGACGACGTGCTCGGTGATCGAGGCGAAGGCGACGTTCTCGTCCACGGCGAACAGCGGCAGCCGGTGGCGGAAGCAGGCCGCCACCAGATCGTCGGGGATGGAGCCCAGCTCGGCCTCGCCCGCCGCGAGTCCCGCTACACCGGCCGAGGCGAGGATTCGTACGAATCGCTCGGAGTCCTCCGCTTCGTGCCGCCAGGCGAGTCCTGTGAGCACCAGCTCACCGCCCGTGAGATAACGGCTCGGATCGCGAAGATCCGTGGTCATCACGCCACGGACCGTGCGGTCCAGCTCGTCCTCACCACCGAGCAGGCGCAGGCCCAGAACCTCGGTGTCCAGCAGTGCGCGCAGCCGCATCGTTGTCGCCTTGTCTCGAACGCTTGCCTGGTCAAAGCCCTACCAGGGTGGCGCCTGGTTCGTTCCATTGGTGTTGCCGGTCCGATGCCGCGAGGTTTCGGACGGCGCCCTTTCATAGGAATCTACAAGACATGAGTACTGGCCAGCCAAGTCCTTCATGTTTTCAGTGACTGCACCCGGAAGGGTGGTGGGCCGTGTACTGGGCCCCACGCAGCGTTAACAACACGTGAACAGCCCCGCTCGAGATTCGAGAAGAGAACCCCCATGGACTTCCTGCGCCCCGCAAGCTGGGAGGAGGCGCTCGCCGCAAAGGCCGAGCACCCCACAGCTGTGCCCATCGCGGGCGGCACCGACGTGATGGTCGAGATCAATTTCGACCACCGCCGGCCCGACGTGATGCTGGACCTGAACCGGATCGGTGAGCTGCAGGAGTGGGAGGTGACCGAGGAGACCGTCCGCCTGGGTGCCTCGGTCCCGTACACCCGGATCATGGAGCACCTGCGCACCGAGCTGCCCGGTCTGGCGCTCGCCGCCCACACCGTCGGCTCCCCGCAGATCCGCAACCGCGGCAGCGTCGGCGGCAACCTCGGTGCCGCCTCCCCGGCCGGCGACTCGCACCCGGCCCTGCTGGCCGCGGGCGCCGAGGTCGAGGCCGTCTCCGTCCGCGGTACCCGGCTGATCCCGGTCGAGGAGTTCTACACCGGCGTGAAGCGGAACTCGCTCGCCGCCGATGAACTGATCCGCGCCGTGCACATCAAGAAGGCCGACGGGCCGCAGCAGTTCTCCAAGGTCGGCACCCGCAACGCGATGGTCATCGCGGTCTGCGCGTTCGGCCTGGCGCTGCACCCCGAGACGAGGACGGTCAAGACCGGCATCGGCTCGGCCGCTCCCACCCCGCTCCGCGCCCGCGTCGCCGAGGACTTCCTCACCGCCGCGCTCGAAGAGGGCGGTTTCTGGGAGAACGGCAAGATCATCCCGCCGGCCGTGGCGCGGCAGTTCGCGGAGCTGGTCTCCGGGGCCGCCAACCCCATCGACGACGTACGCGGCACCGCCTCGTACCGCCGTCACGCGCTGGGCGTCATGGCCCGCCGCACGCTCGGCTGGACCTGGGACGAGTACCGTGGGAACGAGAGGACGCAGTCATGCGCGTGACCTTCAATGTCAACGGCCGCCCGCAGGAGGCCGACGACGTCTGGGAAGGCGAGAGCCTTCTCTACGTCCTCCGCGAGCGCATGGGACTCCCGGGCTCGAAGAACGCCTGTGAGCAGGGCGAGTGCGGCTCCTGCACGGTCCGCCTCGACGGTGTTCCGGTGTGTGCGTGCCTGGTGGCCGCCGCTCAGGTCCAGGACCGCGACGTCGTGACCGTGGAGGGCCTGGCGGACTACGCCAAGGACCGCGCGGCCGGCCGCTGCGGTACCGGCGCCTGCGGCACCCCCCTCGGCGAGGCCCAGAAGTGGGCCGCCAAGCCGGCCGACGGGCAGACCGGTGAGAGCACCGAGGCCGGGGACCTGTCCCCGATCCAGGAAGCGTTCATCGACGCCGGCGCCGTGCAGTGCGGTTTCTGCACCCCCGGCCTCCTCGTCGCGGCCGACGAGCTGCTGGAGCGCAACCCGTCCCCGTCCGACCAGGACATCCGCGAGGCCCTCTCGGGCAACCTGTGCCGCTGCACCGGCTACGAGAAGATCCTCGACGCGGTCCGCCTCGCGGCAGCGCGCGGCGCGTCCGTCACAGCCGGAGAGGGCGTCTGATCATGGGCGTTACCCGCAATCCCACGAACATCACCCAGGGCAGCAAGACCAAGGGCGGCCTCGGCGAGTCCACGCTGCGCCCGGACGGCACCCTGAAGGTCACCGGTGAGTTCGCGTACTCCTCGGACATGTGGCACGAGGACATGCTGTGGGGCTTCACGCTCCGCAGCCCGCACGCCCACGCCAAGATCCTCTCGATCGACACCGGCGAGGCGCTCGCCACCTCCGGCGTCTACGCCGTCATGACCCATGACGACCTGCCCGCCTTCACCAAGTACGGGCTGGAGTACAAGGACACCCCGGTCCTGGCCGACGGCGTCGTGCGCTACCACGGTGAGCCGATCGCCATCATCGCCGCCGACCACCCGGAGACCGCCCGCCGCGCGGCCGCCAAGATCAAGGTCGAGTTCGAGCTGCTGCCGCTGGTCATCGACGAGGAGACGGCGCTCGCGGACGGCGCGCCGATCCTGCACCCGAACCGCGACGACCACCACGCGGACCACGTCACGCACCCGAACATCGTGCACCGCCAGCCGATCATCCGCGGCGACGCGAACGAGGCGGCCAAACGCGCCGACATCGTCATCAGCGGTGAGTACGAGGTCGGCATGCAGGACCAGGCCTTCCTCGGCCCGGAGTCCGGCCTGGCCGTGCCCGCCGAGGACGGCGGCGTCGACCTGTACATCGCCACCCAGTGGCTGCACTCGGACCTCGGCCAGCTCAGCCCGGTCCTCGGTCTGCCCGAGGACAAGATCCGTATGACGCTGTCCGGCGTCGGCGGTGCGTTCGGCGGCCGCGAGGACCTGTCGATGCAGGCCCACGCGTGCCTGCTGGCGCTCCGCACCGGCAAGCCGGTCAAGATCGTCTACAACCGCTTCGAGTCCTTCTTCGGCCATGTGCACCGCCACCCGGCGAAGCTCTGGTACGAGCACGGCGTCACCAGCGAAGGCAAGATCACGCACATGAAGTGCCGGATCGTGCTGGACGGCGGCGCCTACGCATCGGCCTCCCCGGCCGTCGTCGGCAACGCCTCCTCGCTGGCGGTCGGCCCGTACGTGATCGACGACGTCGAGATCGAGGCCGTCGCGCTCTACACCAACAACCCGCCCTGCGGCGCGATGCGCGGTTTCGGCGCCGTCCAGGCGTGCTTCGCCTACGAGGCGCAGATGGACAAGCTCGCCGCCGCGCTCGGCATGGACGCGGTCGAGTTCCGCCAGCTCAACGCGATGAGCCAGGGCACGATCATGCCGACCGGCCAGAAGGTCGACTCCCCGGCCCCGGTCGCCGAACTGCTGCGCCGCGTCAAGGCGCTGCCGATGCCGCCCGAGCAGCAGTGGCTGGCCGGTGACGCGGAAGGCCGGTCCATCGACATCCGTGACCTGCCCGGCGCCCTGTCGAACACCACCCACGGCGAGGGTGTCGTGCGCGGGGTCGGCTACGCGGTCGGCATCAAGAACGTCGGCTTCTCCGAGGGCTTCGACGACTACTCCACCGCGCGCGTGCGGCTGGAGGTCATCAACGGCGAACCGGTCGCCATGGTGCACACCGCGATGGCCGAGGTCGGCCAGGGCGGCGTCACCGTGCACGCCCAGATCGCCCGCACCGAGCTGGGCGTCACGCAGGTGACGATCCACCCCGCCGACACACAGGTCGGCTCCGCCGGCTCCACGTCCGCCTCCCGGCAGACGTACGTGACCGGTGGCGCGGTGAAGAACTCCTGCGAGGCCGTCCGCGAGAAGGTCCTGGAACTCGGCCGCGCGAAGTTCGGCACCTACCACCCCGCGTGGGCCACCGCCGAACTCCTCCTCGAGGGCGGCAAGGTCGTCACCGACGGCGGCGAGGTGCTCGCCGATCTGGTGGACGTCATCGAGGGCGAGACCATCGACCTCGAGCTGGAGTGGCGGCACCGCCCGACCCAGGCGTTCGACCTGGTCACCGGGCAGGGCGACGGCCACGTCCAGTACTCGTTCTGCGCCCACCGCGCGGTCGTCGAGGTCGACACCGAACTGGGCCTGGTCAAGGTCATCGAGCTGGCCGCGGCCCAGGACGTCGGCAAGGCGCTCAACCCGCTGTCGGTCGTCGGCCAGATCCAGGGCGGCACCACCCAGGGCCTCGGCCTGGCCGTCATGGAAGAGATCATCGTCGACAAGAACGCGAAGGTACGGAACCCGTCCTTCACCGACTACCTGATCCCCACCATCCTCGACACGCCGACCATCCCGGTCGACGTGCTGGAACTCGCGGACGAGCACGCCCCGTACGGGCTCCGCGGCATCGGTGAGGCCCCGACGCTCTCCTCCACGCCCGCCGTCGTCGCCGCCATCCGCGCCGCGACCGGCCTGGCACTCAAGCGCGTACCGGTCAGGCCCGAACACCTCACCGGCACGTGACGACCTCCGGACGGGGTGGGGGAATGACGATCCCCGCCCCGTCCGGGGCCACCCAGGCGCCACCACTCGGCCTCCGTGGCAACGGCATCCGACCGGACCGGCCGCACCCGCGGCCGCCGGACGGACACCGTCCCGGCCCCTGCCCGGCTTCCGCCGCGCGCACCGGCCAAACCGTTTCATCCCGTTCGCCTCGGGCCGTCCCCCGGGTCGTGCAGCCATAGCAGCATCCCAAAATCCGCACACCATGTGCGGGTGTCCCATTGAACCTTGGGAGTCGGCACCATGACCCAAACCCCTGTAGAGCTGAAGACCACGGCGGAGGACGCGGGCGCGGGCTCGCGCCCGCCGGCCGGACGGTCCTGGCTCGACCGGTACTTCCACATCTCCGAGAGAGAGTCGACGATTCCCCGCGAGGTCCGCGGCGGCATCACGACCTTCATGGCGATGTGCTACATCCTGCTGCTCAACCCGCTCCTGCTGTCCGGCCCGGACGCCAGCGGTCACAAGCTCAGCCATGCGGGACTGATCACCGCGACGGCCCTCGCCGCGGCGGTCTCCACCCTGCTGATGGGATTCCTCGGCAAGGTACCGCTCGCACTCGCCGCGGGACTGAGCGTCTCCGGCGTGCTGGCCACCCAGGTGGCCCCCAACATGACCTGGCCGCAGGCCATGGGCATGTGTGTGATCTACGGCGCCATCATCGTGCTGCTGGTGGTCACCGGGCTCCGCGAGATCGTCATGAACGCGATACCGCTGGCCCTGAAGCACGGCATCACCATCGGCATCGGGATGTTCATCGCCCTCATCGGCCTGGTGAACGCCGGATTCGTCGGCAAGGGTGACGCGAAGGGCACCGCCCCGGTCGCCCTGGGCGTCGGCGGACAGCTCTCCGGCTGGCCGGTCCTGCTCTTCTGCGTCACGCTGCTCCTGATCTTCATGCTGCAGGCCCGCAACATCCCCGGCGCGATCCTGATCGGCATCGTCGTCGGCACGATCCTCTCGGTCGTGGTCAACTCCGTCGGCGGCCTGACCGACAAGGACTGGGGCGGTGCGGCCCCGAAGCTGAACGGCAGCGCGGTCTCCATGCCCGACTTCGGGCTCTTCGGACACGTCGAGTTCGGCGGCTGGGGATCCATCGGCGGTATGACCGTCGGCGTCATCGTCTTCACCCTGGTGCTGGCCGGCTTCTTCGACGCGATGGCCACCATCATCGGCGTCGGCACCGAGGCCAAGCTCGCCGACGAGCAGGGCCGGATGCCCGGCCTCAGCAAGGCACTGTTCATCGACGGTGCGGGTGGTGCGATCGGCGGCGTCGCAGGTGCCTCCGGCCAGACGGTCTTCATCGAGTCGGCCACCGGAGTCGGCGAGGGCGCCCGTACGGGTCTGTCCAGCGTCGTCACCGGTCTGCTCTTCGCGGCCGGCCTGTTCTTCACCCCGCTGGCCCAGATCGTCCCGGGCCAGGTCGCGGCGGCGGCGCTGGTCGTCATCGGCGCGATGATGATGAGCAACGCCCGGCACGTCGACTGGTCGGACCGCTCGGTCTCGGTCCCGGTCTTCCTGACCGTGGTCCTCATGCCCTTCACGTACTCCATCACCGCAGGTGTCGCCGCGGGCGTCATCTCCTACACCGCCATCAAGGCGGCGCAGGGCAAGTGGCGTGAGCCCGGCATCTTCATGTGGGTGCTCACGGCGGTGTTCTTCGTCTTCTTCGCTCTCCACCCCATCGAGAGCTGGCTCGGCGTCAAGTAGAGGAGCTGTTCACCATGCTGGACATCGCTGACGAGCTGCACCGCTGGTGCCGCCAGGGGCGTCCGTTCGCCGTCGCGACCGTGGTCGCGGTGGGCGGAAGTGCGCCCCGGCAGCCCGGTGCCGCGCTCGCCGTCGATTCCGACGGCACCGCGATCGGCAGCGTGTCCGGAGGGTGCGTCGAAGGAGCTGTCTACGAGCTCTGCAAGGAAGCGCTGGAGTCAGGGGAC
Source organism: Streptomyces sp. H39-C1 (assembly GCF_027158125.1). Taxonomy (NCBI): domain Bacteria; kingdom Bacillati; phylum Actinomycetota; class Actinomycetes; order Kitasatosporales; family Streptomycetaceae; genus Streptomyces; species Streptomyces sp. H39-C1. The sequence goes on along the minus strand of NZ_JAPVLS010000015.1, from coordinate 105,782 downwards.
TCGGCGGAGCCCGTGCTCCAGCGCTTCGGATACTCGGACGACGATGCGTTCGCCGTGGGACTCACCTGCGGCGGCGTCATAGACATCTTCGTCCAGCGAGTGGACCCCGGCGTGCGGCCGGAGTTCACGGCGGCCCTGGCCGCCGCCGCAGCGGGAGAGACGGCCGCGGTGGCCAGGATCGTCGAGGGACCGGCCGGGCTGCTCGGCCGGGCCCTGGCCCTGCGGGCCGACGGACGGTACGAGGGCAGCCTCGGCGACCCCGAGCGGGACCGCACGGCGGCGGCCGAGGCCCACGCCCTGCTGGAAGCGGGCCGGACCGGCACCATCGGGATCGGCGCGGACGGCAGCCGCTGCGGCGAACCGCTCACGCTGCTCGTCGAGTCCAGCGTGCCGGCGCCCCGCATGATCGTCTTCGGCGCGATCGACTTCGCCGGCGCCGTCGTCAAGGTCGGCAAGTTCCTCGGCTACGAGGTGACGCTCTGCGACGCGCGCCCCGTCTTCGCCACCCGCGCGCGCTTCCCGGAGGCCGACGAGGTCATCGTCGACTGGCCGCACCGCTACCTCGACGAGACCACCGCCGCGGGACGCGTCGACGGCCGCACGGTCATCTGCGTACTGACCCACGACGCCAAGTTCGACGTACCGCTGCTGGAGCGGGCCCTGAAGCTTCCCATCGCCTTCGTCGGCGCCATGGGCTCACGCCGCACCCACCTGGACCGCCTCGAGCGGCTGCGGGAGGTCGGCGTCACCGAACTCGAACTGGCCAGGCTGCGCTCGCCGATCGGCCTCGACCTCGGCGCGCGGACGCCTGAGGAGACCGCGCTGTCCATCGCCGCGGAGATCGTCGCCCACCGGCGCGGCGGCAGCGGCGTACCGCTGACGGGCGCGCACACGCCGATCCACCACGAGGCCGAACCCCCGATAGCCCGGCGGGTCGGCTCCTCCGCGGCATAGCTCCTGCTCGTGTCGTCGTTGAGGACCGGAACCGTCCGCAAGGCGTCGTAGCGTAGGCGGTATGCCGACGACGACTCTGGACCGCCGTACGCTCAACCGCGCTCTGCTGGAGCGCCAACTCCTCCTGGAGCGGGCGAAGGTGCCCGCGATCGAGGTGATCGAGCGGCTGCTCGGCATGCAGTCCCAGGCGTCCAACGCCCCGTACATCGGCCTGTGGACCCGGCTGCGGGACTTCTCCTTCGACGAGCTGGCGCAGCTGATGAAGGACCGTGGCGCGGTGCGGCTGACGCTCATGCGCGGCACCGTGCACCTGGTGAGCGCGGCGGACGCGCTGCTCCTGCGGCCCCTGCTGCAGCCGGTGTTCGACCGGATGGTCAGGAGCGCGGCCTGGGGAGGCGCGGCGCTGCGCGACGTGGACCGCGACGAGCTGGTGGCCGCCGGCCGCGAACTCCTCGCCGAGCGCCCGCGCAACCCCCGTGAGCTGCGCGAGCTGCTCGCCGTCCGCTGGCCCGGCGTCGAGCCCGACGCGCTGGAGAAGGCGCTGCGTCTGTGGGCCCCGCTGGTGCAGCTGCCGCCGCGCGGGCTGTGGGGAGAGAGCGGGCAGCCCACCTACGCCACCGTCGAGGAGTATCTCGGCGCGCCGCTCGCCGACCCCGACCCCGGGCCCGTCGTCGAGCGCTACCTGGCGGCGTTCGGTCCCGCGACCGTCGCCGACATCCAGAAGTGGTCGGGACTGACCGGGCTGCGCTCGGTCGTGGCGGGCTTGGACCTTCGTCCATACCGTGACGAGGACGGCCGGGAGCTCCACGATCTGCCCGGCGCGGTGCTCCCCGACCCGGACGTCCCCGTACCGGCCCGCTTCGTCGCCGACTTCGACAACCTGCTGCTGTCGCACGCCGACCGGACCCGGATCCTCGCCGACGAGTACCGGAAGCGGGTGATGACGGTCAACGGCATCATCCGCGGCACGATCCTGGTCGACGGCTTCGTCGGCGGCACCTGGCGGTTCGATCGTACGAAGGCCGGCGCCGTGGTGAGCGTCACGCCCTTCGTACGGCTGACGGCCGGCGACCGCGACGCCCTCATGGCGGAGGGCGCGCGGCTGCTGGCCGTCAGCGATCCGTCGGCGGAGACCCACGAGGTCCGGATCGAACCCGCGGGCTGACGGTGCCGCCGCTCCGGCGGGTTCAGCCCGCCGGGACGGTGTCCACCTGGGTGACATGGGCCGCCCGGTAGGCGGCCACCTGGGCCTGCACCTGGGCCGGACTCAGCACCTGGTCCTTGGCGAAGTACACGTAGTCGACCTTCTGGTTGTACGAGCGCGGCGTGCTGCCGGTCTGTCCCGCGAGGTCGATGAGCCAGTGGTTGAAGTCGATGAACATCGGCGTCTCCGGCAGATACGGCTCGCCGTGCGTCCCGAACAGCTGCCCGTCGATGTAGTACTTGATGTTCGTGTTGTCGACGGTGACGATCAGGTCGTGCCAGCCGTCGTAGCTCTGCCGGCTCTCGGTGTGGGTGTTGACCGCGTTCCAGGGGTCGTTCTGGTAGGTCTCCCAGGACGTGGTGTACATGATGTTGCCGGTCTCGCCCCAGCCGCCGTTGGGCAGGTACTCGAAGTCCAGCTCCCCGTAGTCGGGGTCCATGTCGTGCGCGAGCGGTGTGAAGGCGAAGAACGTCTGGTTGACGTGGTCCCCGTCCGGGCCGGTGGCGGGGGTGTCGTTGAACTTCACGCGGGCCGCGTACGTCCCGTTGCGGAACTTGCGCGCGGTGGTCTGGATCTCGGTCTCCTTGGTGCCGGCGGCCGTTCCGTCGGTGGTGAGCTTGAGGTTCATGATGCTGTTGCCGTTCTCCGGCGCGAAGGTGACGTCCTGCGGCGACCAGGTGGCCCCCGGGACACCGGGCCCGCCCTGCCCCGACTTCACGGTCCAGCCGTGCTGCTGCACCAGCGGGTCGCTGCTGCTGGTGTAGTTGAAGTCGTCGAAGAGCGCCGGGCCGTTCTGGTTCGGCGGTGTGGTGGGGGGCGTCGTCGGCGGGTCGGTCGGCGGCTGCGTGGGGTCGTTGCCGTCGGGCGCGGTGCCCCACAGAACCGTCCCGCCGCGCTGCACGGTGACCTTCGACCAGTTGGCGTACGACGTCTGGGCGCCGTTGAACGAGTAGTCGTCGCTCTGCCGGAGCGTCGCCCAGGTGGACCGGTAGAACCGCAGCTGCATGTCGCTGGTGTCGGCGCCGGGCGTGAGCGAGCCGGCGCCCGAAGTGAAGCCGATCTCCAGATAGCGGTCGGCGGTGGCGGTGGGGTGCGCCAGGGTGCCGAACGTGCCGGTGATGTTGGCACAGCCGCGCACCGCCCAGGAACAGGCGAAGCGGTACGAGGAGTCGGCGGTGTCGGCCTTGAAGTAGTAGCGCACCGTCACACCGCTGAGCGGCACGGTCGTGCTGCCGGTGTTGGTGACCTTCAGCCACGGTTCCGACTGGTCGGCGGTGGCCCCGGTCGCGCTGGTGCGGTACTGCGCGCTGAGCGAGTCCTGGGCGGCCGAGGCGGGCATGGCCGTCAGCGCGGCGCAGGCCAGCCCGGCGGAGGTGCACAGGGCCATCGCCGTACGCACGCGGACGGGTATACGTGATCTTGCGGACACGGTGAATCCCTTTCCAGGTGGGGGTGTCGCAGGGGGAAGTGCTGGAAGGAACTACTGCTGGTGCGACTGCGGGTGGTGCGCGGTGGAACATCTGTGGGGGAGGCGCACGGCGGTGCCGGGACGGGTGTCAGCGTGGGTGCCGAGCGCCGCGAGCCGGGCCTCGTGGTGGCGCATGGCGGGGAGGAAGTCGGTGGTCCAGTCGCTGCGGGGGTTCCACGCGCTGTCGGCGAGGGCCGACAGCCGGGGGAAGGCGAGGTACTCGACCTGCGCGGGCGTGGCGGCGAACTCCGTCCACAACTGCCCCTGCGTGCCCAGCACCCGGGCGGCCGCCGCCGGCTCCCAGTCCTGCGGCGCGGGATCGTTGCCGTGCACGGCCCGCAGATCGACGACGGCGCCGGCCTGCCCGAAGGGCTCGCCCGGCCGGTCGGTCTGCGGGTAGTCGAGATACGTGGAGCGGTACGGCGCCATCACGACGTCATGGCCCCGCCGGGCGGCGGCCAGCCCGTGGCCCGAGTCCCGCCACGGCATGACGGTGAACTCCGGCGGCAGCACTCCGCCGTCCTCCGCCCAGCACACCGGCTTGCGGCCCTCGCGCAGCAGGAAGTCGCCGATCCGCCCGAGGAACCAGCCGTGCAGCGCCTTCGGCCCCGCCAGCCGCTCGGCCACGGCCCGCTGCCGCGCCCGTGGGCTGTCCTCCCATTCGACGGTGGGGCACTCGTCGCCGCCGATGTGGATGTACGGGGACGGGAAGACGTCCAGGACCTCGCCGAGCACCGCGCGGCAGAACTCCAGCACCTCGTCGTGCACGCCCAGGACGTTCTCGCACACCCCCCACTCGGTCCACACGTCCAGCTGCCGGCCGGGGACGTTCCCCAGGTGCGGATAGGCGGCGAGCGCCGCCCGGGCGTGACCCGGCATCTCGATCTCGGGGACGACGGTCACCCCCCGCTCGGCCGCGTAGCCGACGAGCGTGCGCAGCTGGGCGGCGGTGTAGACACCGCCGTGCGGAGTGTCGTCGTAGCTGGCGCTGCCGGCCCGGCCGGTCATGCTGCGGGCCCGGTGGCCGCCGGTCTCGGTCAGCAGCGGATACCCGGGTACCGGCATCCGCCAGCCCTGGTCGTCGGTGAGGTGCAGATGCAGGACGTTGAGCTTGTGGAAGGCGAGCAGGTCCACGAAACGCCGCAGGAACGACACCGGCTGGAAGTGCCGGGCGACGTCGAGCATCGCCCCGCGCCAGGGGTACCGCGGCACATCGGTGGCCTGGACGCACGGCAGCCGCCACGGCACCCCGGTGACCGGCACCGCCGACAGCGCCTCGGGCGGCAGCAGTTGGCGGATCGTCTGAACGCCGTTCAGCAGCCCGGCCGGCTGCGCCGCCCGCAGCAGGATCGCGTCCGGGCCGACGGTCAGCCCGTAGCCCTCCGCGCCCAGCCCGCCGAGCTGCGGGTCCAGGGCGAGGATGACGTTGCCGTCGGGGGAGGAGCGGAGCGGGAGCCCGGTGGCGGGGCCCAGCAGGGTGCGCAGCAGCCGGGCGGCGCCCTCCGCGCCCTCGGTGACCCGGACGGTGGTGTCGGTGGTGAAGGTGAAGTGGCCCGGGATACGGACCAGATGACTGGGGTGGGGAATGATCACAGCTCGGCCTCCAGGCCCGGACGGACATCGGGGCAGCTCTCGCACGGCGTCTCCCGCATGACGCGTCACCCCTTGACCGCACCGGCGGTCATCCCGGAGGTGACCCGGTTCTGCAGGGCGAGGAAGACCACGAGGACGGGGAGCATGAAGAGTGAGGAGGCGGCCATCGTGGCGCCCCAGTCGGTGCCGAAGACGTTGCTGAACGAGGAGAGCCACACCGGCAGCGTCCTGGCATCCTGGTTCTTGATGATCAGCGTGTTGGCGAACGCGAACTCGTTCCAGGCCGTGATGAACCCGAACAGCGAGGTGGACAGCAGCCCGGGGGCGAGCAGCGGGAACGTCACCCGGCGGAACGCCTGCGGCCGGGTGCAGCCGTCCACCTGGGCCGCCTCCTCCAGCTCCACCGGTATCGCGGCGAGGAACCCGCGCAGCGTCACGATGGTGAACGGCAGCGTGGTCATGAAGTAGACCAGGGTGAGCATCGACAGCTTGTCGAGCATGTCGGTGTCCCGGGCGATGACGTACATCGGGATCAGCAGCGCCTCCCAGGGCGCCATCTGCGCGGTGAACACCATCAGGATGAACGCCCGCCTGCCGCGCCAGCGCATCCGGCCGACCGCGAAGGCGGCCAGCAGCGCGACGGCCAGCGAGAGCAGCACCGCGCCGAGGGTGACGGTGAGGCTGTTGCGCCAGAAGGTGCCGAAGCCGTCGGCGTGCACGGCGGTGGAGAAGTGGTCGAGGGTGAGGTGCCGGGGCCAGAACGACGGGGTGTCGGCCTGGATGTCCACGGTCGGCTTGAAGGCGGTCAGCACCATCCAGTAGACGGGGAAGACCGACACCGCCACGACGGACAGCGCGGCGAGGTTGAGCGGGACCTTGCGCAGCGACCGGGTCACAGGGCCGCTCCTTCCTGCTGGAACATCCGGCGCAGATTGAGGACGAGCGCCACGAGCAGGATCAGCACGGTGAGCGTGGAGACCGCCGAGCCGACGTCGTACTTGTGGAGCGACTGCGCGATCTGGAAGGCGTAGACGGGCAGGGTGGTGGTCGCCCCGTTCGGGCCGCCTTCGCTGATCACCCAGATCTGGGCGAAGCACTTGAAGCACCAGATCACTTCGAGCGAGGTGATCAGGGCGAACAGCTGCCGCAGCATGGGGAAGGTGACGTGGCGGAAGACCTGGAAGCCGCCGGCGCCGTCCAGCCGGGCCGACTCGTACAGCTCGGCGGAGATCGTGGTGAGCCCGCCGTAGAGGGTCAGCGCGGCGAACGGCACCGACTGCCAGACGACCAGGGTGACCAGGATGAAGAAGGTCGAGTTCCCGTCGGCGAACCAGGAGTAGTCGCGGTAGGAGTCGAACCCGAGCTCCACCAGGACCCAGTTGACCACTCCGAAGCGGGACTGGAAGAGCCACTGGAAGATGGTGGTGGCGGCGATCACCGGCGTCGCCCAGGTCAGCACGAGGGCGCTCATCACGGCCAGCCGCATCCGCTTGCCGAGCCGCGCCAGCATCAGGGCGACCAGGGTGCCGATCAGCATGATGAGGACGACATTGAGCGCGGTCCACCACAGGGTGCGGCGGACCACCGTCCAGAACTCGGGGTCGTTGAGCACCTCCGAGTAGTTGTCGAATCCGACGAAGGTGGCGCCGCCGCGGATCAGTTCGCCCAGCCGGAAGTGCTGGAAGGACATCACGGTGTTGCGGATCAGCGGGTAGAGCAGGAGGAAGGCCGTGCCCACCAGGGTGGGAGCGATCAACAGATACGGCCAGACGGCGCCGAGCACGGGCCGCCGGCGGCGGCGGAGGGCCGGGGGCGGATCCACGGAGGCCTGTTGAGGGGGGCGCCGACGGGCGGCGGGGGGTGCAGCGGGCACGGCACTTCTCCTGTTGTCCTGTTGGGGTCCGACTCGTCAGGCGGGGGCGGCCACGCGGGCCCGCGCGGACCGCTCCCCGTTCAGGAAGCGGTGTTCAGCGCTTTGGTGATGGCCTCGGACGCGGTACGGGCGGCCGTGGCCGGGTCCGCTCCGGTGAGGTACTGCGTCATGTACTGCTTGATGGGGTTGTTCGCCTCGACAGCCGCCCAGTTGGGGGAGTTGGGGGTGCCGTGGCCGTTGGCCGCGCCGACCGCCATCACCGCGCCGCCCTCGTTGCCCGCCAGCACACCGGCCAGCGACGTCCTGTTGGGGACGTAGCTCATCTCCTTGGCCATGTCCGTCTGCCACTTCTCGCCGGCCAGCGCCTTGACGACCTCGTAGGCCGCGTCCTGGTGCTGCGACGCCTCCGGGATGATGAGGTCGGAGCCGCCGGTGAAGACCGCGCCGGGCTTGTCGGCCGTCTTGCCGGGGATCGGGAAGAAGCCGATCTTGTCCTTCATCGCCGGGTTGGCCTTGATGATCGCGGCCGCGCCACCGGGGACGGAGATGATCTGCGCACTCTTGCCCTTGGCGAAGACCTCCGCCTGCAGCGGCTTGGCCTCGTCGGAGTCCTTCGGGCCCTTGCCCAGCGCCTGGAGCTTCTTGTAGAACGCCATCCCGGCCTGCGCCTGGGGCGTGTCGAGGGTGCCCTTCCACTTGTCGCCGTCCTTGACGGCGAACTCACCGCCCTCGTCCCAGACGAAGCCGGCCAGCGCGTACCAGGTCTGCCCCGTCAGATAGATCCCGTCGTTGCCACCGGTGTTGAGCTTGGTGGTGTCGGCGATCCACTCGTCGCGCGTCTTGGGCGGGGTGGTGATGCCGGCCTGGGTGAAGAGGTCCTTGTTGTAGACCACCACACGGTTGGCGGCGTACCAGGGGATGCCGAACTGCTTGCCGTCGATCTTGCCGGGCTCGGCCAGGCCCGGTATCCAGTCCGCGCCCTTGAGGTCGGCGACCTTCCCGGTCAGATCCTTGACCCCGCCGCTGGCGGCGTACTGCGCGACCTGGGTGTTGCCGACCTCGATGACGTCCGGCGCGTCCTTGCTGGCCAGAGCGCTGGTGATCTTCGCGCCGATACCGTCCCACTCCTGGATCTGGATCTTCAGGGTGGTACCGGAGTGGGTCGTCTCGAAATCCGTCTTGAACCGCTGGAGGAAGGGATCGGAAACGCTGCCCTTCATGATCCACACGGTGAGCTCGGCGGGGCTCTTGCCGTCGCCTGCGGTGTCCGACGAGTCGGAGGAGGAACTACAGGCGCTCAGGCCGGCTACGGCGATCGCGAGCGCCGCGGTGCCTGCAAGGAGTCTGGTTCTCACGGGGTCTGTCACCTCGAATAGGAGCGGCGGAACTTACCACTTCACAACTGGTCTGGTGCTGGTTGGAGAAGGTGGCATAGACCAGTGCTGCCGTCAAGAGGTCGTGCAGGCAAAGGCCTGACCCCCGGATTCCCCCGGATCACCGGTACCGGCCGCAACTGGTCCGCCTACGTGACGCGGGCCGGCCTGGCGTACTGGTCAGGATCTGGATAGCCTTCAGGGGAGGTACTGGACAGGACGCAGACAGAACGCTGCCCGGACGCGCCGGGGCGGACCCCGGACGGCACGAAGGAGTCAGGTATGGGAAGCGAGTCGCCACGGTCGGCGCTCAAGCGCGAACGGGTGCGCGACTACCTGTTGGAGCTCGTCGAATCCCATGTGCCCGGCGACCCGATCCCCTCCGAGCGGACCCTGTGCGAGCAGCTGTCGGTCTCCCGCCCGACGCTGCGCTCCGCCGTCGACGAACTGGTCAACACCGGGCTGATCGTCCGCGAGCACGGGCGCGGGATGTTCGTCGCGCCCGCCAAGATCACCCAGGAGCTGGTGGCGGACGAGCACTCGTTCTCGCTGCCGAAGGCCGACGGCACCTGGTCCAGCAAGGTCCTGGAGCTGACCACCGTCCAGGCCGGTGCCAGGGTGGGCCGCAAGCTGCACATCTCACCCGCGGCCGAGATCACCTACATCGCCCGGCTCCGGCTCGTCGACGGCGAGCCGATGGCCATCGAGTACCTGCACGTGCCCGCCCTGCTCGTGCCGGGTCTGCGGCCGGCGGACATGGAGTCCGGGGACTTCTACCGGTTCCTGCGCGACAAGCACCGGGTGCGGGTCCACGAGGCGGTCCAGTCCATCGAGCCGACCGTCACCAACGAGGTCGAGGCCCGGCTGCTGGGCGTGCCGCTGCTTTCCCCGGCCCTGCTCTTCGAACGTCTCACCAAGGACGAGACCGGCCGCCCGGTCGAGTACGTCCACTCGCTCTACCGCGGTGACCGCTACCGGATCGTCTCCCGGCTCGCTCTCGGCGAGGCCGGGGCTCCGGGGCCGGACGCGGCCGTCCGGCACCACCCCGGCATCCCGCCGGGCGATCTGGCGGGCCGCGGCGACGTCCCCTCCTCGATGGTGGGCGACGTTCAGCCCGCGGTGTGAGCGCGGGTCGTTGCGGGGGTGGTGGACGCGGCCGTCGTCAGCACAGGGCGACGGCGACGGCCTCCGGGTCCCGCACCCGGCGGGCGGTGAGCAGTGGGTCGACGGTCACCGTGGTGGCGCCCAGCGGCGCCGACAGCGCCCGGACCGCGGGCTCGGAGAGCCGGATCCACGCCTGCCCGGCGCCCATGACCGACCGCAGCCGCTGCTCGCTGGTGAAGGCGACGGCCGTCCTCGAACCGAGCGGCGTACGGCACAGCCGCAGCGCGAAACCGGCGGGTCCGCGCCGTACGGGTACGTACAGCGGGCCCGCCGGGAGATCGTTCCCGGGCTCTTCTGCGCGGCTGCGCGGCATTGCGGTCCTCCGGGGGAGCGGACGGGTGGTTCCGGCGCCGGGGCGGCCGGGCGGGGCGGGGGCATCGGTGCGGATGCCGCCCCGACGTTCCCGACGGTATCGCCCCCACGGTGCGCACTCACCTCGCGAACCGGTCGTCGATGCCCGGTTGACCCTGAACCGGGGGGAATTGACACGGGGCCGCCATCCGCCGGCCGGCCACCGGTCAGCGGTAGTTCAGCTCGGCCAGTTCGGTGGCCGGCCGGGTACGGAAGGCCGGGATGCGGCTGACGACCGGCAGGGCCAGGTTGCGCGCCGTGCGGAGCACGCGGCTCCGGGTGGTGGCGATCCGGGTCGTCCGGCCGGTGAACGCCACGACCCGCTCGGCGACCGGGCGGCGCCGCGCCTCGTAGTCGTCCAGCCGGTCCTCCGCGATGGCCCGGCCGAGCGGGCCGCCGCCCGCATGCGCGACATCTTCGCCCGGCAGGTGGCCCCCGCCCTCGCCCCGGCGTTGGCCCCCGTGGGCCCCGACACCGCCCGCCGGGCGGGCCTGGTCTCCGCCCAGCTCCTCGGCCTCGCCCTCACCCGCTACCTCCTGCGCCTGCCCGCCGTCGCCGCCCTCACCCCGGACGAGATCGAGACCGCCTACACGCCGGCGATCGCCGGCGTCCTGGGGCTCGGCTGAGCCCGGCGGATAATCCGTTGCCCTGGCGGTCGGCGCCCGGCACAGTGGTGGCATCACCAACGAGGCGAGAGGGGAGCGCACGATGAACGTCCAGGCCGGTCTGTCGCAGGCGTATCAGCGCTCTTCCAGTACCCCTTCCCAGCAGGGGAGCCCCGGGCAGGCCACGTAGTCATCGGTGACGGATGTCGCCGGGCCGCCCGCGGGAATTCCCGCCAGGGCGGCTTTTTCGTGGCCGCCCGTCTGCTGTGTCCTTGCAGCTGGGAGAGTTGGCCGAGTGGTAAGGCAGCGGCTTGCTAAGCCGTAGTCGGGTGCGAGCCCGCGCGCGTTCGATCCGCGCACTCTCCGCGTACGTCCTGCAGTTCATGGAGGAGCCAGCCGAAAGGCGGCGCCGGCCGCGGTCTCGAAAACCGTTGGGGTGCGCAAGCATCCGTGTGGGTTCGACCCCCACCTCCTCCGTCCCGGGCGAACTGGGAATCGGTGATCCCAAGGGCCTGTAAAGCCCCCGCTTCGGCTGTGGAGGTTCGAATCCTCCTTCGCCCACCCGGAACGACGCACGCGGAACGACGCACGCCACTGCGGCGCGCCACGGTTACGAGGCCGGGGCGCGCCGTCAGCGTTTGATGGTGTGGCCGCCGATGCCCATCAGCCGGCCGGGGCCGCGGACACCGTCCTCGTACCACCAGAAGCTGAGACCGATGGCGGCGACGATGAAGCCGCCGATCGAGCCGAGGGTGAGGAGTCCGCTGACGCCCTCGCCGGGCTCGCCGGGGTGCTCGCCGCCGAGGTGGTGGATGGCCAGGACCGAGACGAGCATCGAGGCGATGCCCGCCAGCGTGGTGAGCAGCCACGCCCAGCGCCGGGCCCTGGTCGCGGGGATGCTGAAGACCGTGTACGTGAGCGACGTACGGCAGGTCTCACAGGCGAGGGTGCGCGACTGGCAGCCCTTCGAGGGCCGTTCGACGGGAATCTCGAAGGTCGCCGGCCGGTGCTGTGTGTAGTTGCTGTTACGTTCGGACGAGAGCAGATGTGTGTACCGGGACTGGGGATATTGTCCTAATTGGCGCTTGCCCACCGCAGCTCCTTGACGTCTGGTACTGCGGGCCACAGTAAGCGCCAACATGCCTGTGGCATAGGGAAGTTGACGATTGAAGTACGCGGCGGGCGAGGTATGGGCGGACACGCGAGGTATCGGCCCGGGACCCGCTACGCCCGGCCTTCGGAAGCCTTCGCGAGCGGCGCCTCGCTCCGGCCCCGAGCGTCCCGCCCGGACCGGGGATACGCGCCGAGCGCGAGCAGCAGCGGAGGCGCGGCCGCCAGCAGGAAGCACAGCGGTAGCGGCAGCCGGTCGACGAGGAGCCCGGCGGTGCCGGAGCCCAGCGAGGAGCCCGCGTTGACACCCGTGTTGACCCAGGCGGTGGCGCGGGTGGCGGTCCCCGGCGGGGCGAGTTCGTCGGCCGCGAGGTACGCGGTCGCCATGGTGGGGGAGACGACGGTGCCGGCGGCGGCGATGCCGAGGGCGAAGAGGACGACGGTCGGGGCGGCGCCGGTGAGGGCGAAGAGCAGGGCGAGGGCGGCGAGCAGATACGGCAGCCGGCCGGCCGCCGGGCGCCGCCAGGCGATCCGGCCGTAGAGGAGCCCACCGATCGCGCTGCCCGCCGCGTGCGCGGCGAGGATCCAGCCGGCGGCGGAGGCGCGGTCGTGGTGGTCGGTGAAGGCGACGACGTACAACTCCAGGGCGCCCAGGCAGCAGCCGAGCCCGGCCGCCGCGTACGCCGCCTTGCGGACCCCCGCCGACCGCAGCCGCGCGGCCGGGACGGAGGGCTCGCGCGCGGTGAGCAGCTTCGCGGCCGGGGACGCCGCCAGGGCGAGAGTGCCGATGAGGACCAGGCCGGCGGACAGGGCGAGGCCGAGCGCGGGGCGGACGGCGACGGCGATCAGCGGGCCGGTCATGAACAGGCCCTCCTCCGCCACCGTGTCCAGGCTGAACGCCCGCTGCAGCAGGCGCCTGTCCGGAACGAGGGCGCTCCACAGCGCCCGCATGGTCGGGCCGAGCGGCGGGGTGAGGGTGCCCGCGGCCGCCGACAGGAAGGTGAGCAGCCAGAGCGGGGCACCCGGCCGCCAGGTGGCCAGGCAGAGCGCGGTCAGCGCCACCGCGTACGGGGTGGCGAGGGCGGGCAGGGCGCGCCGTGCCCCCCAGCGGTCGATGAGTCCGGCACGGGCCGGGCCGAGGACGACGCTGGTCGCGGCGAAGACCGTGGTGATCATGCCGGCGACGGCGTACGAGCCGGTCGCCGCGGCGAGCGAGAGCAGCAGGGAGAGGGAGACGATCCCGTAGGAGAGCCGGCCCAACAGGGCGGCGGCGAAGGTGCGGCGGGCATGGGGGACCCGCAGGACGGCGGCGTAGGACGCCGCCGGGCGTGGCGAAGACATGGGTTTTGTTCCTCAGGCAGAGGCGGGCAGGCCGGCGCGAAGGGCGGGCTGCGGCCTAGGCACGAGAGGTGAGGAACATGCGCGCGAGTGTAGCGCACGGCGGGCGCCGGGACCATGGCGCCCACCGCGCGGGAAGGCGGTGGCGGGCGCCATGGTCCGGTCCTGCGGAGCGTCCCGTGACCGTTATGGCTGGGTGAGTTCCAGCCGGTCCACGTTGGGTCCGCCGTTCGCGGTGGTCGCGGTCGCGCGGACGGTGTTCGCGCCGGCCTTGAGGGTGACCGTCAGGGACGCGCTCTGCCAGGTGTTCCAGTCGCCGGTCCCGCCGAACGGATGCCCGGTGGAGACCGCCGTGCGGTTGACGGCGATGTCCATCGGCCGGCCGGTCGTCGTCCCGTTCGCGTAGCGGAGCGTGAGTGTGGCGGGCCCCGCCTGCGCGGCGGTCACCGACCACTGGACGTAACTTCCGGTCACGTTGTCGTAGTTGACGAAACCGGTGCCGGTGTAGCCGGTGTGGTTGGACTCCACCGCGCCCTGCGCGACGGCGGCGTCCTCGGCCTGGTACCAGCCGTCCGGCTGCGTTCCGGCACGGGAGACCCGGTAGACGACGGTGGCGTGCGACGGCACGGACGCGCTGATCGCGCCGGTCGTGGAGCGGGTGGCCTTGGACCAGAGGTCCTTGAGCGTGTACGAGGGCGAGCCGCCGAGGCCGATCGCCGAGGCGGTGGTGGAGACCGTCGCCGTGGCGCCGGTCTCGTTGAGCAGCGCCACCGCCCGGTCGCCGTTGGCGAGCTGCTTGCTGTAGACGGCCAGGCCGCCGGTGGCGGAGACGATGGTGGCCTGCTTGCCCAACGGGTCCTGGTCCAGGGCGATGACGTCGGTGTTCTTCAGGATGGCCTGGGTGGCGGCCGACGCCGAGCGGACATCGCTGCCGATCAGCAGCGGCGCCGACATCATGGCCCACAGGCTGAAGTGGGTGCGGTACTCGGTGGCGGTCATACCGCCGTTGCCGACCTCGAGCATGTCGGGGTCGTTCCAGTGGCCCGGCCCCGCGTACGCGGCGAGATCGTCATTGGTGTGCACCCTGCTGATCATGCTCGACCAGTTGTCGCTGATGTCGCCGGTGGTGCGCCAGAGGTTGCCGACGTCGGCGCCCCAGGTCCACACCTTGGGGTCGGTGCGGCCCCACTCGCAGATGCTGTAGACGATCGGCCGGCCGGACTTCTTGAGCGCGTCGCGCATCGCCTTGTAGCGCTGCTGCGCGTCGACGCCCTGGTTGTTGCAGTTGTCGTACTTGAGGTAGTCCACGCCCCAGGAAGCGAACAGGTCGGCGTCCTGCTGCTCGTGGCCGAGCCCGCCGGGGAAGCCGCCGGTGCCGTTGCAGGTCTTGGTGCCCGCGCTGGTGTAGAGCCCGAACTTGAGGCCCTTGGCATGCACGTAGTCGGCGACGGACTTGATGCCGTGCGGGAAGCGGGTGTGCTCCGGCACGAGGTTGCCGCTCGCGTCACGGGTCTTCTCGGCCCAGCAGTCGTCGATGTTGACGTACTGGTAGCCCACGTCCTTGAGGCCGAGCGATACGAAGCTGTCGGCGACGCCCTTGACCATCGCCTCGTTGAAGGTGGCGCTGCACTGAGTGGTGTTCCAGTTGTTGAAGCCCATCGGTGGCGTGCGGGCCAGGCCGTTCTCCAGGGCGAGCGCGGGGGCGGCGGGGGCGAGGGCGGTGAACGTTCCGGCGGCGGCGATGGTCGCGGTGGCCAGTACGGAGCAGAGCAGGCGGTGCGGTCTCACGGCATCCTCCTCGGGTCGGCACCGGAAAGGTAGGAGCCTGCCGAGTAATCGTCAAGAACCTTTACAGATAGCAGATCGGATGAATACGCTCCGATTGATGGCGCTGCTGCCTGCTGTAGCAGTACTGCTGTCACACGCGCACCAACTGATCGGATCTATCCACGCGAGGACATCACGACAGGAAGGACGGTGCACAGCCATGGCCGACACGACGGAACAGACCCCGGCTCAGGGGGAGCGACCGGAGAGCCCGGCGGTCTGGAGTACGCCCGAGTACACGGTCGTCGAGACCGCGCTCGAAGTGACCGCCTACTCGCTCGCCACTCGCTGAGTCCGCCGCCGTGCTGCTGCGGGTACTCGGTACCGCGGCGGGCGGCGGCGTCCCCCAGTGGAACTGCGCGTGCCCCGGGTGCTCCGGGGCACGCCGCCACCCGGGGTGGCGCCGCCGCCACGCGTCGCTCGCGGTCCGCGCGGCCACCGGCCGCTGGTACATCGTCAACGCGACCCCCGACATCGGCGATCAGATCGAGGACTGCCCGGAGCTGCGCCCCGGACCCGGCGCGCGGCAGTCGCCGGTCGCCGGACTCGTCCTCACCGACGCCGAACTCGACCACACCCTCGGCCTCGCCCGGCTCCGTGGGGCCGGCGGACTGCAGGTGGTGTCGACCGCGCCCGTACGACGGGCCCTCCTGACGAAGCTGCGCCTGGGCGAGGTGCTCACGCCGTACACCGCTCTGGAATGGCGGGAGTTGGGGACCGGCGCGGAGCCGCTGGCCGCCGGCTCGGACGTGGACATCGATGCCATCCCGGTGTCCGGGAAGCGGCCGCGCTACGCCGCCGACAGTGCTCCCGACGCCGCCTGGGTCGTCGCGCTCCGGCTGCGCGACCGCGCCACCGGCGCCTCCGCCGTCTACGCCCCCGCCCTCGCCGACTGGCCCGACGCTCTCCAGCGGGCCGCCGCCGCAGCCGACTGCGTCATCGTCGACGGCACCTTCTGGGACGACGAGGAGCCCCGCCGCACCGGTATCTCGGAGCGCACCGCCACCGGCATGGGACATCTGCCGATCGACGGCCCGCACGGCACCTCGGAACGCCTCGCCGGCCTGCCGGGACGCCGCCTGTACACCCACCTCAACAACACCAACCCCCTCGTGGATCCGGCCGCGCCGCAGCACAAGCTGCTGGCCGGGCTGGGCATCGAGGTGGCCTCCGACGGGATGGTGATCGAGCTATGACGTCAGCGCCCACGACAGCAGCGGGGCCGCCCGCAACGCCCACGGACTCCGCCATCGACGCCGGGCCCTGGAGCCCGGCCGCATTCGAGGCACGGCTGCGCGCGGTGGGGGAGGAGCGGTACCACGACCGCCACCCCTTCAACCTGCGGATGCACGAAGGAAAGCTCAGCCAGGACGAGTTGCGCCGTTGGATCGCCAACCGCTTCCACTACCAGCGGCACATCCCCGTCAAGGACGCCCTGATCACGGCGAAGTTCGACACCCCCGCACTGCGGCGGATGTGGCTGCGCCGTATCCAGGACCACGACGGCGCGCGGGACGGCGAGGGCGGCATCGAACGCTGGCTCCGCCTCGGCGAGGCCGCGGGACTCGACCGTGAGGAACTGCTCTCCGGCGCCACGGTGCTGCCCGGGGTACGCCTCGCGGTCGACGGGTACGTCAACTTCTGCCGGCTGCGCCCAGCGCTCGAAGCCGTCGCGGCCTCGCTCACCGAACTGTCCGCCCCCGACCTGATGCGCACCCGCATCGACGCCTTCGAACGGCACTACCGCTGGATCGAACCGGACGGGCTGCACTACTTCCGCACCCGCGTCACACAGGGCCGCCGGGACAGCGGGGAGGCGCTCGATCTGGTGTTGCGCTGGGCCCGCACCCGGGACGACCAGGAGCGCGCGGTGGCCGCGCTCGGCTTCAAGTGCGATGTGCTGTGGGCACTGCTCGACGCCGTGGACCACGCATGACGACCGCCACGAGCGACGACTGGCGTCCCGCCCTGGCCCCCGCCATCCTGCTGCGCCGCGACCGGGTCCGCTCGACGGACCTGCTGGTGCTGCCCGAGCGGGTCGTCGTGCTGAGCGGCCGGGCGGGCGCCATCGTCCGGCTCTGCGACGGCGGCCACAGCGTTCCGCAGATCGTCGGTGAACTCTCCGCATGCTTCCCCGGCGCACCCGTGGCCACGGACGTACCCGTATTCCTCGACCGGCTGCGGGCGGAGGGCTGGCTGCGATGACCACCCCTGCCGTCCCCGCCGGATCCGGGACGTCCGAACCCGAGGTGCCGCGCCCCTGGGCGCTGCTCGCCGAACTCACCCACGCCTGTCCGCTGCACTGCCCTTACTGCTCCAACCCCCTGGAACTGAAGGCCCGTTCGCAGGAGCTGGCGACCGGGGACTGGCAGGACCTGATGCGCCAGGCCGGTGACTTCGGCGTCGTGCACACCCACCTGTCCGGCGGCGAGCCGCTGCTGCGGCCCGATCTGGAGGAGATCGTCACCGCCGCCGAATCCGCCGGTATCTACACGCAGTTGGTCACCAGCGGCACCGGCCTCGACCAGGCCCGGCTCGGCGCGCTGACCGCGGCCGGGCTGCGCAGCGTCCAGCTGTCCGTGCAGCACGCGGACCCCGCGGCCTCGGACCGGATCGCCGGCAGACGCTCCTTCGCCGCGAAGGAACGGGCGGCCGCGCTGGTACGCGCCGCCGGACTGCCGCTCGGCCTGAACGTCGTTCTGCACCGCGACAACCTGGACGCCCTGGACGCCATCGTCGAACTGGGCCTGGCCTGGGGTGTCGACCGGATCGAACTCGCCAACGCCCAGTTCTACGGGTGGGGCCTGCTCAACCGTGCCGCGCTGCTGCCCGCCCACGAGCAGCTGGCTGTCGCGCGGGACGCGGTCGACCGGTGGCGTACCCGGCTCGGCGGCCACCCCGACCTGGTGTGGGTGGTGCCCGACTACTTCGACGGCGTCGCCAAACCCTGTATGGGCGGTTGGGGCGCGGTCTCACTGACCGTCTCTCCCGACGGCACCGTCCTGCCGTGCCCGGCCGCCGCCACGCTGCCCGGCCTGGACGCGCCGAACATCCGTGACCACACCCTGGAGTGGATCTGGGACCGGTCCCCGGCCTTCAACCGCTACCGGGGCACCGCGTGGATGAGCGACACCTGCCGCTCCTGCTCCCGCCGGGACGAGGACTTCGGCGGGTGCCGGTGCCAGGCCTTCGCCCTGACGGGCGACGCCGCCCGCACGGATCCGGCCTGTGGTCTCTCCCCGGACCACGGCCTGGTCCGCGCGTTCGCCCGGGAGGGCGGAGCCGACGGACCGCTCCCGTACGTCTACCGGTATCCCGGGCGGGCGGCGACGGGACAGCCCGATCGCGAGGGGGTCAGTCGGTCCGGCCGGTGACCGCGACCGTGACGCCGAGGCCGATCATCGCCAGCCCGCCGGTGCCGCCGATCGCCGCCAGCCGGCGCGGGGAGCGCGCGAACCAGGTGCGGGCGGCGGAGGCGGTGAGGGCCCAGAGACTGTCGAAGACCAGCGCGGTCAGGCTGAACACCATGCCCAGGATCAGCAGCTGCAGATGGATCCGGCCCGCGGACTGGTCCACGAACTGCGGGAGCACGGCGGCGAAGAACACCATTGTCTTGGGGTTCGTCACACCGACCACGAACCCCTCCCACAGGGTCCGCAGCCCGCCGTGGGCGGCGGTGCCGGGGACGTTCTGCTCCATCGTCAGGTCACCGCGGTGCCGCAGCGCCTTCACCCCGAGGAACACCAGATACCCGGCGCCGCCCAGCTTCAGTGCCAGGAACACCGCCGCGGAGCCCGCCACGAGCGAGCCGAGCCCGAGCGACACCGCCACGACCAGGACGTAGGAGCCCACCGTGTTGCCGAGCACGCTCTCCAGGGCCGTGCGGCGGCCGTGCGCGAGGGCCCGGCCGAGGACGAACAGCACGCTGGGGCCCGGTATCAGAACCAGCAGCAGGGACATCGCGGCGAAGGCCAGCAGGCGGTCGGTCGGGACCATCACCATCACCTCCGTGGCCGTCAGGGCAGCATCCCTGCCCGGCGCGCGGACACTACCGCCTCCAGCCGGGTGTGAGCACCCAGTTTTCGCATCGCGGAGCGCAGATAGCTCTTGACGGTCTCCGGCCGCAGTCCAAGCCGCCGCGCGGCGGCCGCGTTCGTCGCGCCCGAGGACACCGCGGCGAGCACATCGATCTCACGCGGTGCCAGCGGCGGGACCGGCACCGCCGGTCGCGGCAGTGGATCGAGGCCCGCGTCGTCCCGCCCCGCCGCCCCCGACGCGGCGGCGATCCGCCCGCAGGCGGTCAGCAGCGCCTGCCGCAGCCGGGGGTCGGTGATCCGCGGGGCGAGGGCGCGCAGCTCGCCGTGCGCCTCGCGGACCTCCTCCCAGGCCCGGGGGTCGACGGAGACCGGCTGGTGGAAGACGGCCAGCAGCCGGTGGGCCTCGTCGCGGACCGCGAGGGACTGCTCCAGCTCCCGCGCCGCGTCCACGGCGGCCGTCAGCGGGCGGTCGCCGAGCGTCATGGGCTGGCGCAGCGCACCGTACAGCACCCCGCGGACCCTGCTGCGGACGACCACCGGCACCGCCAGGACCGACCGCAGACCCTCGGCCGCGACGGCCTGGTCGTACTCATGGCTGATCACCCGCGACGCGTGGTAATCGGTGACGGCGAACGGCCGGGCCATGGCGATGGTCTTGCCGCCCAGACCGTTGCCCGGGGTGATCGCCAGGGTGCGCAGGGCGGACGTCTCCGTGCCCGAGAGCTCCGAGATCCGCAGCTGCCGGCCGCCCGACAGCAGCCCCCCGAAGGCGACCGGCAGTCCGCCGGACCGCCGCATGCGCAGCAGGGCCGCCCGTACGTCAACGGCTTCGCCGGATTCGGTCACGGTCACTCCTTCAGCCCGACACCCCCGTCCGGGGGTGGTGAGACCCGGGTCACTGGATGGACGATGCTACTCAGCGGTCAGGCACTGAGGAGGACACATGGCGGTGACCGGTGGGACGACCGGAGCGACCGAGGGGCCGACCGGGGAGTTCGGGGCGGCCCGCGACTTCCTGCTGCGGCACCGCGAGGAGTACGCGACGGCCTACGCGGGCTTCCGCTGGCCGGAGCCCGAGTACTTCAACTGGGCGCTGGACTGGTTCGACCGGATCGCCGAGGACAACGACCGAACCGCGCTGTGGATCGTGGAGGAGGACGGCTCCGAAGGCGTCTTCTCCTTCGCGGAGCTGGCCGACCGGTCGAACCGTGTCGCCAACCACCTCAGGGGCCTGGGCGTGCGGGCCGGTGACCGGATCGTCGTGATGCTCGGCAACCAGGTCGAGCTGTGGGAGACCGCGCTCGCCGCCATGAAGCTGCGCGCCGTCGTCATCCCCGCCACCCCACTGCTCGGGCCGGCCGACCTGGCGGACCGGATCGAGCGCGGCGGCGCCAGGCATGTCGTGGTGCGGGCCGGGGACACCGCCAAGTTCGACGGGGTGCCGGGGGAGTACACCCGTATCGTCGTCGGCGGCGAGGCCCTGGACTGGCACCCGTACGAGGAGGCGTACGCGAGCCCCGCCTCGTTCGCGCCGGACGGCCCCACCCGGTCCGCCGACCCGCTGATGCTCTACTTCACCTCCGGCACCACCGCCCGGCCCAAGCTCGTCGAGCAGACCCACCTCTCGTACCCCGTCGGGCATCTGGCCACCATGTACTGGATCGGCCTGCAGCCCGGGGACGTGCACCTCAACATCTCCTCGCCGGGCTGGGCCAAGCACGCCTGGAGCAATCTCTTCGCGCCGTGGAACGCCGAGGCGACGGTGTTCATCCACAACTACACGCGCTTCGACGCGGCCCGGCTGATGGCGGAGATGGACCGCTGCGGGGTCACCAGCTTCTGCGCCCCGCCGACCGTGTGGCGGATGCTGATCCAGGCGGACCTGAGCGCGCTGCGCACCCCGCCGCGCGAGGTGGTCGCGGCGGGCGAGCCGCTGAACCCCGAGGTCATCGAGCACGTCCGCCGGTCCTGGGGCGTCACCATCCGGGACGGCTTCGGCCAGACCGAGACGGCGGTGCAGGTGGCCAACAGCCCCGGCCAGCCGCTGAAGACCGGCTCGATGGGCCGACCGTGCCCCGGCTACGTGGTGGTGCTCGTCGACCCGGTCACCGGCAAGCCGGGCGACGAGGGCGAGATCTGCCTGGACCTCGCGCACCGCCCGGTGGGGCTGATGACCGGCTACGCGGGTGACCCGGAGCGCACCGCGGAGGCGATGGCGGGCGGCTACTACCGCACCGGCGACATCGGTTCGCGGGACGCCGACGGCTACATCACGTACGTCGGCCGCTCCGATGACGTTTTCAAGGCCTCCGACTACAAGATCTCCCCGTTCGAGCTGGAGAGCGTGCTGCTGGAGCACGAGGCGGTCGCCGAGGCCGCCGTCGTCCCGGCGCCGGACCCGCTGCGGCTCGCCGTACCGAAGGCGTACATCGTGCTCGCCGCCGGCTGGGAGCCGGGCGCGGAGACCGCGAAGGCGATCTTCGCGCACTCCCGCGCGGCGCTCGCCCCGTACAAGCGCGTCCGCCGCCTGGAGTTCGCGGAGCTGCCCAAGACCGTCTCCGGCAAGATCCGCCGTATCGAGCTGCGCGAGGCCACCGCCCGGGACGGCAGTGCCGAGTACCGCGAGGAGGACC
Source organism: Streptomyces sp. H39-C1 (assembly GCF_027158125.1). NCBI lineage: Bacteria > Bacillati > Actinomycetota > Actinomycetes > Kitasatosporales > Streptomycetaceae > Streptomyces > Streptomyces sp. H39-C1. The sequence continues at coordinate 84,252 of NZ_JAPVLS010000015.1, read as the reverse complement.
ACCGATGACCGGGACAGGACCGGCCGAAGCGACGGCCGCGAACGAGCCGCCCGAACCGTCCTCTGCCGAACCGTCCTCTGCTGAACCATCCTCTGCCGAACCATCCTCTGCCGAACCGTCCTACGCGAGCGGCACCGGCAGCACCCCGCTGCTCGGCGACACCATCGGCCGCAACCTGGACCGGGCCGTCGCGGCGTTTCCCGGCCGCGAGGCGCTGGTCGACGTGCCGACCGGCCGCCGCTGGACCTACACCGAGTTCGGCCGGGCCGTCGACGAGGTGGCGCTGGGGCTGGCGGCCAAGGGCGTGGCCCGCGGCGACCGCGTCGGCATCTGGGCGGTGAACTGCCCGGAGTGGGTGCTCGTCCAGTACGCGACCGCGCGGCTCGGCGCCGTCATGGTCAACATTAACCCGGCCTACCGGGTGCACGAGCTGGAGTTCGTCCTCCAGCAGGCCGGAATCGGGGTGCTGATCGCCTCGACCGCGTACAAGGCCAGCGACTACCGGGCGATGACGGAGCAGGTACGCGGCGGCTGTCCGCTGCTGCGCGAGGTCGTGTACATCGGCGACCCGGGCTGGGACGAACTGGTGGCGGGCGGGGCGCGGCTGCCGGCCGGGCACCTGGCCGCGTGCGAGGCGGCGAACAGTTGCGACGACCCGGTCAACATCCAGTACACCTCGGGCACCACCGGCTTCCCCAAGGGCGCGACGCTCTCGCACCACAACATCCTCAACAACGGGTACTTCGTCGGCGAGATGATCGGCTACACCGAGCACGACCGGGTGTGCCTGCCGGTGCCCTTCTACCACTGCTTCGGCATGGTGATGGGCAATCTGGGCGCCACCAGCCACGGCGCCTGCATCGTCATCCCGGCCCCCGCCTTCGACCCGGTCGCCACCCTGCACGCGGTCGAACGGGAGCGCTGCACCTCGCTCTACGGCGTGCCGACGATGTTCATCGCCGAACTGGACCTGCCGGACTTCGCGACCTTCGACCTGTCCTCGCTGCGCACCGGGATCATGGCCGGATCGCCCTGCCCGGTCGAGGTGATGAAGCGCGTGGTCGCCGAGATGCACATGGCGGAGGTGTCCATCGCCTACGGCATGACGGAGACCTCGCCCGTCTCCACCCAGACCCGGCGCGAGGACGACCTGGAGCGCCGCACCGCCACCGTCGGCCGCGTCATGCCGCACCTCGAGGTGAAGGTCGCCGATCCGGCGACCGGTGCGACGGTGCCGCGCGGTACGGCGGGCGAGCTGTGCACCCGCGGCTATTCGGTGATGCTGGGCTACTGGGAGGAGCCGGAGCGGACCGCCGAGGCGGTCGACGCCGCGCGCTGGATGCACACCGGCGACCTCGCCGTGATGCGTCCCGACGGCTATCTGTCCATCGTCGGCCGGATCAAGGACATGATCATCCGCGGTGGGGAGAACGTCTATCCGCGGGAGATCGAGGAGTTCCTGTACACCCACCCCAAGATCGCCGATGTGCAGGTCGTCGGGGTGCCGGACGAGCGGTACGGCGAAGAGATCCTGGCCTGCGTCATCCTCCGCGACCCCGCGGACCCGCTCACCCTGGAGGAGCTCGGCGGCTTCTGCCGCGGACAGCTCGCGCACTACAAGATCCCGCGCCGGCTGCGCCTCGTGGACGCCTTCCCGATGACGGTCAGCGGCAAGATCCGCAAGATCGAACTGCGGGAGGACGCGATCCGGGAGATGTCATCCGTAGTGGGCGGCGAGGCCCCGCCCCAGTAGTCCGAAGGCCTGGTCGAGCTCCGCGACCGCCTCGGGATACACCTCGTCGGCGCTGCGCCCGTCCGACAGCTTCCGCCAGTTGGCGAGGGCGACGACCTGGCGCACGGAGATGATCTGCGCCGCCGCGAGGCGGGGCAGCAGGTCGCCGGGCGCGGCCGACGAAGCCTCCCGCAGTGCTCCGGTCAGCGCCTCCTGGTCGCGGACGGTGTACTCCGCCAGCCGTGCCACCAGGCCGGGCGCCGAGTAGAGCAGCGCGAGATACGCCAGCACCTCTGGGGTGTCGTTGAGCCCGGTGACCGGATCACGGGCGTCGAGGCCCGCCGCGCAGTGCCGGTGCAGCGCGGTGAGCGGTGCCTGGTCCGCGGGGCGGTCGCGCACCACCCGGGCGAACTCGCCCTCGTGGTCGGCGAACCGGTGCAGCGCCAGATCCTCCTTGGTGGGGAAGTACCGGAAGAGCGTCGGCTTGGACACCTCGGCAGCGGCGGCGATCTCGGCGACCGGCACCTGGTCGAAGCCGTGCCGGAGGAACAGTGCGATGGCGGCGTCCGAGATGGCCTGCCGGGTCCTGGCCTTCTTCAGTTCCCGCAGTCCGCCCGTTGGTCCTGGCCGGTTCTCCATGGCGCTCATCGTAGCCGAAATGCAATCAAGTCAAAAACGTTACTCGGTTGCATATGAAACCCGGTCATGGTTGCATCACCGTCAGACGAACGCGGACGAGCTCGATGAGAGGACAGCGGATGACCAGCGTGCTGATCGTGGGAGCGGGACCGACCGGGCTGACGCTGGCCTGTGAACTGGCCCGGCGCGGCACCTCCGTCCGGATCGTGGAAAGGTCCCCTGGACCCCAGCCGGGTTCCCGGGGCAAGGGGCTCAACGCGCGCAGCCTGGAGGTCTTCGAGGGCATGGGGATTCTCGACCGCATGCGGGCGATCGGGCGCGACGACCTGCACTTCCGCAAGTACCGGGGCGGCGAGGTGGTCTCCGACACCGATCCCTTCGCGACCTTCTCCCCGGCGCCCGGCACCCCGTACGTACGCGGGCTGCTCGTCGCGCAGTGGAACGTCGAGCGGGTGCTGCGGGACCGGCTCGCCGAGTGGGGCGTGCGCGTCGAGTTCGGCACCGAACTGACGGGGTTCGAGCAGACCGGCGACACGGTGACCGCCACGTTCGCGGGCGGTGAGCGGATCGAGGTGTCCTACCTGGTGGGCTGCGACGGCGGCCGCAGCGGGATCCGCAAGGCGCTGCCGGTCACCTTCGGGGGCCGGACGCTGCCGGAGCAGCTGATGGTCATCGGTGATGTCGAGGCCGAGGGCTTGAGCCAGGACCTGTGGCACCAGTGGATCGACGAGGACGGCGGCATCATGCTCTGCCCGCTCCCCGCCACCTCGGTGTTCCAGCTCCAGGCGGCCCCCGAGCGGGACGCGGCGGGGCTCCCGGTGGAGGCGTCGCTGGAGAGCTTCCAGCGGATCTTCGACCGGCACGCGCGGCTCCCCGGCATCAAGCTCACCAACCCCGCCTGGATCTCCACCTACCGCGTCAACGAGCGGATGGCCGACCGTTTCCGGGTCGGCCGGGTCCTCCTCGCCGGGGACGCCGCCCATGTGCACTCCATCGCGGGCGGCCTCGGGATGAACACCGGTATCCAGGACGCCTACAACCTCGGCTGGAAACTCGCGCTGGTGGCCGCGGGCCGGGCCGGCGAAGGGCTGCTCGACACCTACGAGGAGGAGCGGCTGCCGATCGCCGCCTGGACCATCGACACCAGCGGTGAGCTGTGGCGCCAGGTCTCGCGCTCGATCAGGACCGCGGGCAGTGGGACGGAGGGCGTGGTCACGCCCGACATCCTCGGCCTGGGGCTGGGCTACCGCTGGAGCTCGCTGGCCGTCGAGCGCGACGCCCGTGCCGACGACGCTCCGCTGCGCGCCGGCGACCGCGCGCCCGACGCCCCGCTGCGGGACGCCGACGGTGCCGCCGTCCGGCTCTTCGAGATCTTCAGCGGCACCCACTTCACGCTGCTCGGCTTCGGCGCCGGCAGCGCGGCGGCGCTCCGGGAGAGCGCGGACCGGCACGGCGACGCGGTGTGGACCTACTCGATCGGTGCGGGCCCGGCGGGCCTGGACGACTTCGCGGGGCACGCGGCCCGCGAGTACGGCGTCACCGGCGACGCCCTGGTGCTGGTCCGCCCGGACGGCCACATCGCGCTCACCGCGCCGGCCGGTGACGCCGGTGCGGTGCACGACTACCTCGGCGCGCCGGCCTAGGGCCGGAACAGAACACGACCGCACCCCAGGCCGTCCTCCGGGGGTGCGGTCGTGCGGTCGGTGGAGCGGGATCAGACGAGCGGCAGGATCGAGGTCGGGGCGTGGCCCGGCTCGGTCGCGATGTCTTCCCACTCGTTGACGCTGGCGATGTCGCTGCCGCTCATCGAGATGTTGGTGATGCGCTCCAGGATCGCCTCGACGACCACCGGGACGCGGTACTCCGCGGCGAGCTTCTTGGCCAGCTCGAAGGCGGGCAGCAGCTCGTCCGGCTCGGTGACCCGGATCGCCTTGCAGCCCAGGCCCTCGACGACCTTGACGTGGTCGACGCCGTAGACGCCCAGCTCCGGGGAGTTGATGTTCTCGAACTCCAGGTTGACCTGGAAGTTGATGTCGAGGTTGCGCTGCGCCTGGCGGATCAGGCCCAGGTACGCGTTGTTGACCAGGACGTGGACGTACGGGATCTTGTGCTGCGCGCCGACCGCCAGCTCTTCGAGCATGAACTGGAAGTCGTAGTCGCCGGAGAGCGCGACGACCGAGCCTTCGGGGTCGGCCTTGGCGACACCCAGCGCGGCCGGGATGGTCCAGCCGAGCGGGCCGGCCTGGCCGCAGTTGATCCAGTGCCGCGGCTTGTAGACGTGCAGCATCTGCGCGCCGGCGATCTGGGAGAGGCCGATGGTGGTGACGTACCGGGTCTCCGGGCCGAAGGCGCGGTTCATCTCCTCGTAGACGCGCTGCGGCTTGATCGGCACGTTGTCGAAGTGCGTCCGGCGCTGCAGGGTGGCCTTGCGGTGCTGGGCGGACGCGGCCCACTCGGCGCGGTCGGGCAGCCTGCCCGCGGCCTTGAGCTCCTTGGCGACCTCGACGAAGAGCTCCAGCGCGGCCTTGGCGTCCGACGCGATTCCGTAGTCCGGCGCGAAGATCTTGCCGATCTGGGTGGGCTCGATGTCGACGTGGACGAACTTGCGGCCCTTGGTGTAGACGTCCAGCTTGCCGGTGTGGCGGTTGGCCCAGCGGTTGCCGATGCCCAGGACGAAGTCCGACTCGAGCATCGTCGCGTTGCCGTAGCGGTGCGAGGTCTGCAGGCCGACCATGCCGGCGTTCAGCGGGTGGTCGTCGGCGATGATGCCCCAGCCCATCAGGGTGGGGATGACCGGGGTGCCGGTCAGCTCGGCGAACTCGACCAGCAGCTCGGAGGCGTCGGCGTTGATGATGCCGCCGCCGGCGACGATCAGCGGGCGCTCGGACTCGAGCAGCAGCGAGATCGCCTTCTCGATCTGGGCGCGCGATGCGGTCGGCTTGTAGACCGGCAGCGGCTGGTACGTCTCGGGGTCGAACTCGATCTCGGTGAGCTGGACGTCGATCGGCAGGTCGATGAGGACCGGGCCGGGCCGTCCCGAGCGCATCAGGTGGAACGCCTGCTGGAAGACGCCGGGGACCTGTGCGGCCTCCAGGACCGTGGTGGCGGCCTTGGTGACCGGCTTGGCGATCGAGGCGATGTCGACGGCCTGGAAGTCCTCCTTGTGGAGGACCGCGACCGGGGCCTGGCCGGTGATGCAGAGGATCGGGATCGAGTCCGCGATGGCCGAGTAGAGCCCGGTGATCATGTCGGTACCGGCGGGGCCGGACGTACCGATGCAGACACCGATGTTGCCCGGGTTGGCACGGGTGTAGCCCTCGGCCATGTGGGACGCGCCCTCGACGTGGCGGGCGAGCGTGTGGTCGATGCCCCCGCCGGCCTTGAGCGCGGCGTAGAAGGGGTTGATCGCGGCGCCCGGCACACCGAACGCGTCGGTGACGCCCTCGAGCTTGAGGATCTCCACGGCCGCACGGGCGGCAGTCATACGAGGCATCGAGTACTCCTGGGTCGGACTGTCGGGGTGGGCTCTTGCTGCGAGGCCAGGGCGCCCGGTTTTCCGTAGTGCTAGTTTCCGTAATGCGGAAGTCTAGTTCTGCTATATGGAAGTAATCTAGAACGAGGCTTTCCGCCCGTCAAGGCAGTACCTGTTCCGGACCTGTTCCGGACGCGGAAGAGCGGGCTGCCATCCGGCAGCCCGCTCTCGGTACGCGTGAAGTCGCTGGAGGTCAGGGGATGACGGGCCCCGTCCGCATGAGCGTGTCGGCCGCGTCGTTGACCGGCTGCGGAGTGCCCGTCAGATCCATCACGAAGAGCGGGACGCCCAACTGGTCGGCGCGCAGCCGCGCGTCGTGCGCGTAGCCGGCCAGGGAGAAGAAGGCGCCGACGGAGTCCTCGTTCAGGCAGTTGAGCCACAGGCACTCGATGTCGCGCAGCGCGGTGGGCTGGGTGGTGGGGTCGATCTGGGCCACGAGGTCGTCGCCGCGCAGATCGATGCCGTTGGCGGCGTGGTCTCCGGCCACTCGTATGCCGGCGAAGCCGAGCCACTTCAGGTACTGGGCGGCGGCGGTGAGCGCGTCACGGGCGGTGCGGATGGTGACCGGGCGGAACGGCGGCCGTGGCGCGGGCGGCGGCGGGCCGGGGACCGCGGGCGGCGAAGGGGCGGCGGACAGCGGGCGCAGGGCCGCGGTGGCCGGGCCGGGAGGAGCGAGTGCCGCGGTGTCGACCGGCATCCGGATCACCGAACCGCAGTCGCAGCCGAACTCGGGCTGCGGCCACTGGTCCTGCCGGCCGCAGTCGGGGCAGCGCATGCTCACCCAGGAGTCGTCCCACGAACGGTGCCGTATCTCCAGCGGGACTCCGCCGCGCAGCAGCGGGAGCGTCAGCGGCGTACCGCAGGCGCAGGGGTAAGTGGTGGTGCTGAACGCGTGCTCGCGGCGGCAGGCCGGGCAGCGCACGGGCACACTCTCTGCCATGGTTCGTTCTCCAAGGCGGGCTCCGGCAATGGGCGTTACCCCATCTTGCAGGAGATTGGAGCCGCCCGGCGACGCAGTTGGCGCGACAGGACAGTCGTCGCGTCGCCGGGCGGAACCTGTAGCCCGCGCTGCCGTGACCTACCCCTCAGAAGTTCACGGCGGCGCGGGCCAGTTCTTGGGTCAGCCCTCGCGCAGTGCGCGGACCGACTCTTCCAGGCGCGCACCGTACTCGGTGTCCGCGGCGTGGAAGTGGGCCAGGTTGCGTTCGATCACGTCATCGCGGGTGACCTGCGAGAGGAACCCGGCGATGTTGGCGATCAGACGGGACTTCTCGTCCTCCGACATGAGCCGGTACAGCTCGCCGGCCTGGAAGAAGTGGTCGTCCTTGACGTGCAGCGGCGCCTCGTGGGTGCCGGTGTAGCCGGACACCGCCTGCGGGGCGGACAGCGCCAGGTCGGTCTGCGACGGGCCCTCGTACGAGTTGGGCTCGTAGTTCTTCAGACCGCGCTTGCCGTTGCGGGTGGCCGCCAGGCCGTCCCGGCCGTAGTTGACGGCCTCGGTCGCCTTCGGCGCGTTGACCGGCAGCAAGGTGTGGTTGACACCCAGGCGGTAGCGCTGCGCGTCGGCGTAGGCGAAGAGCCGGCCCTGCAGCATCTTGTCCGGGGACGGGCCGATGCCGGGCACGAAGTTGTTCGGGGAGAACGCGGCCTGCTCGACCTCCTGGAACACGTTGTCCGGGTTCCGGTCCAGTACCAGCCGGCCCACGCGCTGCAGCGGGTAGTCCGAGTGCGGCCACACCTTGGTGACGTCGAACGGGTTGAAGCGGTACTCCGCCGCCTCGGCCGCCGGCATGATCTGCACGTGCAGCGTCCAGGACGGGTTCACCCCGCGCTCGATGGCCTGCACGAGGTCGCGCTGGTGGCTGTTGGCGTCCGCGCCGACCTGCTCGGCGGCCTGCTCCGAGGAGAGCGAGCGCACACCCTGGTTCGTCTTGAAGTGGTACTTGACGAAGAACGCCTCGCCCTGCGCGTTCGTCCACTGGTACGTGTGCGAGCCGTAGCCGTTCATGTGCCGGTACGAGGCCGGGATGCCGCGGTCGCCGAAGAGCCAGGTGATCTGGTGGGTCGCCTCGGGGGAGTGCGACCAGAAGTCCCAGACGTTGTCGGCTTCCTGGATGCCCGTGAACGGGTCGCGCTTCTGCGAGTGGATGAAGTCCGGGAACTTGATCGGGTCCTTGATGAAGAACACCGGGGTGTTGTTGCCGACGAGGTCGTAGTTGCCCTCTTCGGTGTAGAACTTCAGCGCGAAGCCGCGGGGGTCACGCACCGCGTCGGCGCCGCCGAGGCTGTCCGCGACGGTCGAGAAGCGGATGAACGTCTCGGTGCGCTTGCCGACCGTGTTGAGGAAGTCGGCGCGGGTGAAGCCGGTGACGTCGTCGGTGACCTCGAAGTAGCCGTACGCGCCGGAGCCGCGGGCGTGCACCACGCGCTCCGGGATGCGCTCACGGTTGAAGCGGGCCAGCTTCTCGATGAGCTGCTGGTCCTGGATCAGCAGAGGGCCGCCGAGGCCGGCGGAGGCGGAGTTCTGGTTGTCGGCGACTGGTGCGCCGGACTCAGTTGTCAGCGTGTGCTTGGGCATGGCGGCCTTCCGTAACTACCAAGGGAAGCGAAAGCGTGTGGGTCGGTAGACCGGACAGTAAGGACCGGCCCCGAGGAATGTCAACAGTTTGTTGAAGTTCCTGGTGATGCAAGGTTTGGTGCCGCCCGGCGGTGCGTTTGGGCGCGACAGGACAGGTCACGCACCGCCGGGCGGAATCGGGGGCGAGGCGGAGCCTCGCGCGCCGGCCGGAGCCGGGCGGGGGATCGTCAGCTGGTGACGGGCAGGCCGGACAGCCGCTCGACACCGCGCAGCAGCGCCGAGTGGTCCAGGCCGCCGTCACCCTGGGCGCGCAGCGAGGCGACCAGGTTGGCGACGACGGAGCCGACGGGCAGGGCCGCACCGACATTGCGGGCGGCGTCGGTGACGATGCCCATGTCCTTGTGGTGCAGGTCGATCCGGAAGCCCGGGGCGAAGTCGCGCTTGAGGAAGTTGTCCTTCTTACGGGTCAGCACGGTGGAACCGGCCAGACCGCCGTTGAGGACCTCCAGGGCGGCTTCCAGGTCCACGCCGGACTTCTCCAGGAAGACCACGGCCTCGGCGCACGCCTGGATGTTGACCGCGACGATGAGCTGGTTGGCGGCCTTGACCGTCTGGCCGGAGCCGTGCGGGCCGCACAGGACGATCGTCTTGCCGAGCTTGTCGAGGATCGGCTTGGCGACGTCGAAGTCGGCCTTCTCGCCACCGACCATGATCGACAGTACGGCCTCGATGGCACCGGCCTCGCCGCCGGAGACCGGGGCGTCCAGTACGCGGATCCCCTTGGCGGCCGCGGCCTTCGCCAGGTCCACGGAGGTCTGCGGGGTGATCGAGGAGGTGTCGATCAGGAGCGCGCCGGACTTCGCGTTCTCCAGGATGCCGTTCTCGCCGTAGGCGATCGCCTCGACCTGCGGGGAGGCGGGCACCATCGTGATGATGACGTCGGCGTCCTTGACGGCCTCGGCGATGGAGCCCGCGGCGGTGCCGCCGTTGGCCGCCAGGCGGTCCAGCTTGTCCTGCTCAAGGGTGTAGCCGGTGACGGAGTAGCCCGCCTTGACCAGGTTCTCGGCCATGGGGGAGCCCATGATGCCGAGGCCGATCCATGCGATCTTGGGGAGGGAGCTCATGATCTGTGACCTTTCGGATCAGTGGGCGGAGAGCCACTGGAAGTTGTCGGCACTCGGGCCGGTGGGCTTGTACTCGAGGCCGACCCAGCCGTCGTAGCCGGCCTTCTGCAGGCGGCCCACGAGGTCGTCCAGCGGCAGGGTGCCGGTGCCCGGAGCGCCGCGGCCCGGGTTGTCGGCGATCTGCACATGGCCGGTCCTGTCGGCGTAGCGGTCGATGACCTCGTTGAGGTCCTCGCCGTTCATCGACAGGTGGTACAGGTCCATCAGGAACTTGGCGTTGCCGAGTCCGGTGGCCGCGTTGACCTGGTCGACGACCTCGATCGCCCGCGGTGCGCTGACGATCGGGCACAGCGGCGACTCGGGCTTGTTGAGCGCCTCCACGAGGAGGATCGCGCCGACCCGGTCGGCGGCACGGGCCGCCCGCACCAGGTTCTCCAGGGCCAGGGCGTCCTGGACCTCGGGGTCGACGCCCTCGACCCGGTTACCGTAGAGCGCATTGAGCGCCTTGCACCCGAGCGACCGGGCGAATTCCGCGGCGACCTCGATGTTCGCGCGGAAGCGGTCCGACTCCTCGCCGGGGATCGACAGCGCGCCCCGGTCGGGGCCCGGCAGCTGCCCGGCGTAGAAGTTCAGGCCCACCAGCTGGGTGCCGGCGTCGTTCAGCGCGTTGCGCAGTGCGTCGAGTTCGGCCTGGGCGGGGGTGGGTGTTTCGATCCAGGGCCACCACAGCTCGACCGCCGAGAAGCCGGCCGCGGCGGCTGCCGCGGGACGCTCCAGGAGCGGGAGTTCCGTGAAGAGGATCGAGAGGTTCACATCGAAGCGCGCTTCGGAGAGGCTCACTAGCGTTGCGCTCCTTCCGTATTGCGGAAGTTAGTTTCTGCTTAACGGAAGACTGAACGAACCGGACGCCGGCTGTCAAGTGCGGATGTCGCCACATGAGGCCGACCGGTTAGGTTGGGCCCGTGAAACTGAGGCTGGAATTCACGACGGAACCGTTCGACCTGGACGAGGCTCCCGGCCATGCGCTGGTCGCCCGCGAGGTCGTCGAGACGGCGGACCTGGACGCGGTGGACGTCGGACCGTTCGGCAACACCGCCGAGGGCTCACCCGAGGCGGTGGTGGCCGCGGTGGCCGAGCTGCTGCGGCGCACCCTCGCCGCGGGCGCCACCCGGGTCTCGCTTCAGGTGAACGTCATCGGGGAGGGTGATCAGTGACCGGGACCGGGGGGCACCCGTTCGCCGAGGCGGTCAAGCCGCTGGTGGACGCGATGGGAGCCGAGATGGTCGCGCCGGATCAGGCGCGAGGCGACGATGTGGTGCTCAGTTGGGAGGGCGAGGAGGTGCTCGCCGTCCGGTTGCCCCATCTGGCCGATTCGCTCGATCACATCCTGGCCGACCTCCAGCGCCGGCACGGCACGCTGTCCGAGCTGGACCGGAAGGACAAGCAGGGCGTCGTCCGGATCCTGGAGGAGCGCGGCGCGTTTTCCGTGCGGCACGGGGTCGAAACGGTCGCCACCGCCCTGGGCGTGAGCCGCTTCACCGTCTACAACTACCTCAACAGGGAGAACGCGGCGAAGGCCGCCGAGTGATCGCCGGGCGACCGCAGCCGTAACGTCCCGGCCACCTTTGTTACCGGAAGTTTTCAACAAAGTGTTGACGTGGCCGGATCCCGGCTCTTAGCTTGCGGCTGTGACTTCCAGCGCTTCGCCGGGCCTCGCCCGGCTCAACTCAGCCACCGCGTCCGACGCGGCCGGACTGCTGCACGAGGTGTGCGCCAGCCGGTCGTGGGGCGCGGCGGTGATCGCCGGCCGGCCGTACCAGGACCTCGACGCACTCTTCGCGGCGAGCGACGCGGCCATGGCCGGACTGACCGCCGACGACCTCGGTGAGGCGATGGCCGGACACCCGCCGATCGGCCGCCCCAAGCCGGGCGACCCGACCTCCGAGCGGGAGCAGGCCGGCGTCCAGGAATCGGTACGCGAAGAGCTCCTGGAGCTGAACCTCGCGTACCAGGACGCCCACGGACATGTCTTCCTGATCTGCGCCACCGGACGCACCGGTGACCAGATGCTGGCCGCCCTCAAGGAGCGGATCGGCAACGACACGGACACCGAACGTGAGATCGTCCGCGCCGAACTGGGCAAGATCAACCGTATCCGGCTGACCCGACTCGCAGCAGAAGGAGACCCGTCGTGACGGAGACCTCCGTGTCCACGCACATCCTGGACACCAGCATCGGCCGCCCCGCCGAGGGCGTCCCCGTGGAACTGTCGGTGCGCAACGGCATCGACGACCTCTGGGCGCCGCACGGTGAGTCCAAGACGGACGCCGACGGCCGCTGCAAGGATCTGCCGGCCCTGCCGGAAGGCACCACACACGTACGGCTCGACTTCGCGGTCGAGCAGTACTTCACGACTCAAAAAATCTCAGCCGAGGCACAGCAGGACGCCCCCCGCGTAAGGGACAGCGGCGCTTTCTTCCCGGAGGTGGCGATCACTTTCGCCGTCAAGCCGGGTGAGCACTACCACGTACCGCTGCTGCTCAACCCGTTCGGCTACTCCGTATACCGAGGGAGCTAGCACCGTCATGCCCACGATTCTCGGCCAGAACCAGTACGGCAAAGCGGAAAACCGCGTCGTCAAGATCACGCGGGACGGCGACACCCACCACATCAAGGACCTCAACGTCTCGGTCGCCCTCTCCGGCGACATGGACGATGTGCACTACTCCGGCAGCAACGCCAACGTGCTGCCGACCGACACGACCAAGAACACCGTGTACGCCTTCGCGAAGGAGTACGGGATCGAGTCGGCCGAGCAGTTCGGCATCCACCTGGCCCGCCACTTCGTGACCAGCCAGGAGCCGATCCAGATCGCCCGGATCCGGATCGAGGAGTACAGCTGGGAGCGCATCGCGTCCTCCGACGGCAACTCCCGCTTCATCGGTGCCGACGAGGTCAACCACTCCTTCGCACGCACCAACCAGGAGCTCCGCACCACCCAGATCACCTACGACGGTGAGAAGTGGGAGGTCATCTCCGGCCTGAAGGACCTCAAGGTCATGAACTCCACCAACTCGGAGTTCTGGGGGTTCGTCAAGGACAAGTACACGACCCTCAAGGAAGCGTACGACCGCATCCTGTGCACCGAGGTGTCGGCGAAGTGGCGCTACAACTGGACCACCGACGACGAGCGCATGCCCAACTGGGAGAAGTCCTACGAGCAGGCGCGCAAGCACATGCTCCAGGCGTTCGCCGAGACCTACAGCCTCTCGCTCCAGCAGACGCTGTACCAGATGGGCGCGCGCATCATCAACAGCCGTTCGGAGATCGACGAGATCCGCTTCTCGCTCCCGAACAGCCACCACTTCCTGGTGGACCTCGAACCGTTCGGCCTGAAGAACGACAACGAGGTGTACTTCGCCGCGGACCGGCCCTACGGCCTGATCGAGGGCACCGTCCTCCGTGACGGTGTCGAGGCCCGCATCCCGGTGGACCTCACCAACCTGTAGTACTTCTGCCTTGTCCCCCGACGCGCGCGCCGGCGTCACGGTCCCCGCATTCCGATGCGGGTACCCGGGGGAGAGCGGGGGCATCTGCGCAAGGAAGCACTGCGGACCCGGTCGTCACCCCGCTCGACCCCCGGGTTCGTCCATCGAGAAGGAAGCACGAGGAACTGCCATGGCAGCACCGCGCATCGTCATCGAGAACTGCGCTATCGCCACCGTGGACGCGAACGACACCGAGTACGCCTCGGGTCATGTCGTCATCGCGGGCAACCGCATCGAGTCGGTAGGCGCCGGCGCTGCCCCCCAGGGACTGGAGAACGTCGTCCGCCGTGTCGACGGCACCGGCCATCTGGTCACCCCGGGCCTGGTCAACACCCACCACCACTTCTACCAGTGGCTCACCCGGGGTCTCGCCCAGGACAGCAACCTCTTCAACTGGCTCGTCGAGCTGTACCCGACCTGGGCGCGGATCGACGAGGAGATGGTCTACGCGGCCGCCCAGGGCTCCCTGGCGATGATGGCCCGCGGCGGTGTGACCACCGCGATGGACCACCACTACGTCTTCCCCAAGGGCTCGGGCGACCTGCTGGGCGCCGAGATCCGCGCCGCCAAGGAGATGGGCGTCCGCTTCACCGCCGCCCGCGGCTCCATGGACCGCGGCAAGTCGGCCGGCGGCCTGCCGCCGGACTTCGCGGTCGAGACCCTCGAAGGCGCGCTGGCCGCGACCGAAGAGGCCATCGACACCCACCACGACGCCTCGTTCGACTCGATGCTGCACATCGCCGTCGCACCGTGCTCCCCCTTCTCCGTCTCCACCGACCTGATGCGCGAGGGCGCGCTGCTCGCCCGCCGCAAGGGCGTCCGCCTGCACACGCACGGCTCGGAGACGGTCGAGGAGGAGAAGTTCTGCCACGAACTCTTCGGCATGGGCCCGACGGACTACTTCGAGTCCACCGGCTGGCTCGGCGACGACGTGTGGATGGCGCACTGCGTCCACATGAACGACTCCGACATCGCCGCGTTCGCCCGCACGAAGACCGGCGTCGCGCACTGCCCCTCCTCCAACGCCCGCCTCGCGGCCGGTATCGCCCGCGTCCCGGACATGCTCGCCTCGGGCGTGCCGGTCGGCCTCGGCGTGGACGGCACCGCCTCCAACGAGTCCGGCGAGCTGCACACCGAACTGCGCAACGCGCTTCTCATCAACCGCCTCGGTGGCGGCGAGAAGGCGCTCAACGCCCGCCAGGCGCTGCGCCTGGGCACGTACGGCGGTGCGCAGGTCCTCGGCCGCGCCGACCAGATCGGCTCCATCGAGGCCGGCAAGCTCGCCGACCTCGTGCTGTGGAAGCTCGACGGCATCGGCCACTCGTCCATCGCCGACCCGGTCGCCGCGCTGGTGATGGGAGCGGCCGCCCCGGTCACCCTGTCGCTGATCAACGGCAAGCCGGTGGTGGAGAACAACCACCTCACCACGGTCGACGAGGACGCCATCGCGCGTCTCACCCGCGTCCAGGCCCAGCGCCTGGCCAAGATCGCCGGCCTCGTCTAGACCCCACCCCCAGAGCAACCGGTCAGGGAGGGACGGCCCCTGACCGGCCGCCGGTCCCGCGTTCGCGCGGACCCGGCAGCGCCGCCCCCGGCCCGTGGACCACGGTCGGTCCCGGATCCCCGGGGGCGGCGTTTTGTGTACCCGCACATATCCGCACATTGACGAAGAACCGCTGTACATACCCCTCCGCTTGATGGCAAGGCCCGTACATGCACCTCCCTGAAACCCGCAGTGCGCACATCGCGTAACCGACAGGAGGAACCGTGGTCGCTCAATCCGTGGCACCGGATTCGGTACATCCCGTGGACCAGTCCTTGCCCCCGGGCAAGCTCATCACCAGCGGCCTGCAGCACGTGGCCGCCATGTACGCGGGGGTGGTGGCGCCGCCCCTTGTCGTCGGCGCGGGCATAGGACTCTCCACCGCCGACATCACCTTCCTCATGGGGGCCAGCCTCTTCACCGCGGGCCTCGCCACCCTGCTGCAGACCCTCGGCATCTGGAAGATCGGCGCCCGGCTGCCCTTCGTCAACGGCGTCTCGTTCGCCGGAGTGGCCCCGATGCTCGCCATCGGCAAGTCGGCGGCGCCCGGCCACGCGCTGCCCGTCATTTACGGAGCGGTGATCGTCGCGGGAGTGCTGGGGTTCGTCCTCGCCCCCTACTTCTGCAAACTCGTCCGCTTCTTCCCGCCGGTCGTCACCGGCTCGGTGATCACCCTGATCGGGCTCTCCCTGCTCCCGGTCGCCATCAACTGGTCGCAGGGCGGGGTGCCCGGCGCACCCGGCTACGCGTCGGTGTCCAACATCGCGCTCGCCGGCGCGACGCTCGCCATCGTCCTGGTGCTGCGCCGGGTGCTCACCGGCTTCCTGCAGCAGATCGTCATCCTCATCGGCCTGGTGCTGGGCACCCTGCTCGCCATTCCGTTGGGCAAGTCGGACTTCAGCCCCATCAAGGACGCGGGACTGGTCGGCTTCCCCGATCCGTTCCACTTCGGAGCGCCCGAGTTCCAGATCGCGGCGATCATCTCCATGTGCGTGGTCATGCTGGTCTGCATGACGGAGTCGACCGCCGACATCCTGGCCCTCGGCAAGATCGTGGACAAGCCGGCCGACGAGAAGATGCTCGCCGCCGGCATCCGCGCCGACGCGCTCGGCTCGGCCCTCAGCCCGGTCTTCAACGGCTTCATGGCCAGCGCCTTCGCGCAGAACATCGGCCTCGTCGCGATCACCAAGGTCCGCAGCCGCTTCGTCGTCGCGGCGGCGGGCGGCATCCTCATCCTGCTCGGCCTGTGTCCCGCGCTGGCCTCCGTGATCGCCCTGGTGCCGCAGCCGGTGCTGGGCGGCGCCGGCATCGTGCTCTTCGGCTCGGTCGCGGCCAGCGGCATCAAGACCCTCACCGAGGCGGACCTCTCCGACGGCAACAACCTGCTCATCGTCGCCACGTCGGTCGGCGTCGGCGTCATCCCGGTCGTCTCGAACACCTTCTACGAGCACTTCAACGACCACCTGAAGATCATCCTCGACTCCGGCATCAGCACCGGATGCCTGGTCGCGGTCGTCCTCAACCTCGCCTTCAACCACCTGGGCCGCAAGCCCGGCGCGGAAGCCCCGGGCGAGGGGAACGGCGCCGGTGCCGATTCCGGTGTCGGTGATCAACAGGCCGACGCAGCAAGGGCGTTGCCCGTTCACTGACGCTCTGCGCGAACGGAGGGGCAGCTTGATCCCGGGCCGCCCCTCCGCGTGTCAGGATGTGCCGGTCACGGCACACGGAGGGGGACGGGAATGAATGAGTCGGGTCGGGTCGAGGCGTTCAGCGACGGTGTGTTCGCCATCGCGATCACGCTGCTGGTCCTGGAGATCAAGGTCCCGCCGCACGCGGGGGACCACCTGTGGTCCGCACTCGGCGAGATGTGGCCGTCGTACGCCGCCTACGCGGTGACATTCCTGGTCATCGGCATCATGTGGGTCAACCACCACACGGTCTTCGGCTTCATCGCCCGGGTGGACCGGGTGCTGCTCTTCCTCAATCTGCTGATGCTGATGTGCGTCGCGGCGCTGCCCTGGCCCGCCGCCCTGATGGCCGAGTACCTGCGGGGCGGTGACGCCGCGTCCCATGCCGCCGCCGTCGTCTACAGCGGCTTCATGGTCGCGTACGCCCTCACCTTCCAGGCGATGTGGTGGTATCTGACCAAGCGCGGCCATCTCTTCGACGAGCGGGTCGACGTGGCGGCCGCCCGCGCCACCAGGATGCGGTTCGCGGTCGGTTCGGTCGTCTACCCGATCGCCGTCGGACTGGCCTTTGTCTCGGCACCGCTCACCCTGGCCGTGCACGGGCTGCTGGCCATCTACTACGCCTTCAACCAGGTGCCGGTGCCGACCCGCGGGCAGGCGCCGGAACCGGCCGGGACCGACGGGTGAGCCGGCCCCGGCCGGCCGTCATACCCCCAGGCGGGCGCGGAGCCGCCGGCTGCCGAGGATGAGCGCGGCGCCGGCGAGCAGCGCCGGGATGCCCAGCGCCAGGTAGTAAACCGCGCCCGGAGTGCTGGTCTTGGACAGCTGCACGGCGTGCCCGCCGACGCCCGCGCCGAGGGCCGCCGCGAGCCAGAAGAGGCCGATCATCTGGCTGACGAAGGTCCTGGGCGCCACCTCGGTGGTGACGCTCATGCCCACCGGGGCGAGCGCCACCTCGCCGCACGCCTGTAGTGCGTACGCCACGATCAGCCACAGCGGCGACACCAGATGGCCGTCGGAGCCGACCACCGTCGCCAGTGCCATCAGCAGCAGGCTCAGGCCCATCAGCCCCAGCCCGATGCCGAACTTGGCGGGTGCGCCGAGCCGGTCGCCCAGCCGGACCCACAGCCAGGCGGAGACCGGTGCGGCGGCGAGGATGAACAGCGGCACCACCGCCTGGAACCAGCTGGCCGGCACCGTGAAGCCGCCGATCGTCCGGTCCGTGCCGACCTTCGCGAACAGGCTGAGCACGGTGCCGCCCTGGATGTAGAGCATCCAGAAGAACGCGGCCGACAGGAACAGCCAGATGTAGGACCGGATCCGCTCCCGCTCCTGCGCCGTCACCACCGGATTGCGCAGCAGCCGGCGGAAGCAGACCACCGGCAGGACGATGGACAACAGCCCGCCCAGTGCCAGCACATGGCGCAGATCGAAGGTGCCGGCGGCGGCGTCCGCGCCGTACAGCACGGTCAGCACCGTCAGGGCGGCGGCGGTGCGCCGCTTCACCCGGCGCCACTCCTCCGCACTCGCGGGCCTCTCCGGTCGCTGCCCTATCTCCCCGAAGTACTTGGTGCCGCGCAGGAACTGGGCCAGTCCGAGGATCATCCCGACGGCTGCGGCGCCGAAGCCCAGGTGCCAGTCGACGGACTCGCCGAGCGCGCCGCACACGATGGGCGCGGCGACCGCGCTGACCTGGATGCTCATGTAGAAGATCGCGAATCCGGCATCCCGTTCGGCCCGCGAGTCACGGGCGTAGCAGGCGGCCAGCACCGTGGCCAGGTTCGGCTTGAGCAGCCCGGTGCCGGCGGCGATCAGGGCCATGCCGACGTAGACGGACGGCACCGCGGGCAGCGCCATCGAGCAGTGGCCGAGGGCGATGAGGACACCGCCGTACAGCGTGGCCCGGCGCGCGCCGAGGATCCGGTCGCCCAGCCAGCCACCGGGGACCGAGGCGAGGAAGACCGACGCCAGATAGACGCCGAACAGCGCGGTGGCGGTGTCCTCGGACAGGCCGAGACCGCCTTCGGCCTTGGTGGCCGAGGCGTAGAGGAAGAGGATCGCGGCCATCCCGTAGAAGCTGAAGCGCTCCCACATGTCCAGGCCGAAGAGCGTGGTGAACCAGCGGGGCCTTCCCAGGAAAGTGCCGCCGAGAGGCCCGGCGGTCTCCTCTCCCGCAGTGGCCGTCGTGGTGGGAGCCGCCATGGGACCTCCTCCGGGGCAGGGCCGGGCGGGGGCGCGGCCAGTGTGTCCGGTGAGGTTCCCAGGGCGCTATCGGGGACGGCTCAAGAACGTTTCAGCAGTCCCGGAGTCAGCCGGCGGGACTCTCCTGCGGCTCCGCTGCGGGCTTCCAGACGTACGGCGTCGTGGTGGTGACCGGCAGCAGACCCAGCCGGGCCAGGATCGGGCGGCTGTCGTCGGTCGCGTCGACCTGGAGGTAGCGCACCCCCTGCGCCACGGCGAGCCGGGCGCGGTGGGCGACGAGTGCGCGGTAGATGCCCCGGCCGCGCCAGGCGGCGAGGGTGGAGCCGCCCCACAGCGACGCGAACTCCGTACCGGGGTGCAGTCGCATCCAGGCCGCGGAGACGACCTCGTCCCCCGCCTCGGCGACCACCACGACACACGGGTCGCCCTCGCCGTTCAACTCCCGCTCCAGGACGTCCGGCAGCCAGCTGTGGTCGTAGCCCCAGACCGCTTCCTCCATGACCCGCATCCGCTCCAGATCCGCGCGGGAGGTGATCTCGCGCAGCGTCACGCCCTGCGGCGGCACCGGCTCGGCGGCCAGCTGGGCGGCCTCGCCCACCAGTACCGTCTCCCGTTCCCCGGCGGTGAACCCGGCGGCCGTCAGGCGCTCCGGGAGGTCGGCGGGCAGGTCGTGGCCGTGGTACTTCCACTCCACCTCCTCGCCCAGCGCGGCGAAATGGTCGCGCTGCGCGGCGATGAACGTGTCGAGCTCACCGCCCTCCAGCCCGCCGAGGTCGCGGTAGGTGATGAGCCCGCCGTGCCCGGCCAGGAGCTGCCGGACCACGGGGCCGGACCGTTCCGCCCTCTCGCGCGTCACCCCGCGCGCCCGGAGCTGCTCGTTGTAGGTGTCGCGGTACGCGACGGCGCGTTCGTCGATCGTCATGGTCACAACCCCCGGTACATGATGTGGAGTCCGACATAGCCCTCGTCCGGATGCAGGAAGCCCTCCGGGACCGTGCCCAGGACCTCGAAGCCGAGCGACTCGTACAGCCCCACGGCCCGGACGTTCGACGCGACGACCGCGTTGAACTGCATCCCGCGGTACCCCTCGGCGCGCGCCCAACGGAGCGCCTCCTCGGCCAGCGCCCGGCCGGTGCCGTGCCCGGTGTGCTCGGGGGCGACCATGAAGCTCGCGCTGGAGATGTGGGCGGAGCCGCCCATGTGGTTGCGGTTCATCTTCGCCGTGCCGAGCACCGTCCCGTCCTCGCTGACGGCGACCACCGTGCGCGAGGGTGCCTGGAGCATCCACATGTCGCGCGCGGTGGCCTCGTCCAGATCGCGGGGATAGGTGAACGTGTCACCCCGGGCCACGATGCCTTGCAGGAACGGCCAGATCGCGGGCCAGTCGTCAGGAGTCACATCTCGGATGAGCATGACGGACATCATGCGACGAGGGGCGGCCGAAACGCCACTCGGTTTCGGCCGCCCCACTGTCGCTTCCCGTTGTCGCCCCGGCTGTCGCGTCCGAGGTCAGACCGGGTGCACCGTCCCCGCGTAGCGCTGGGCGAAGCGGGTGCCGGTGCCTGCTGTGGCGGTGATGTCGTAGCGGCCGCCGCTGGTGGGCCAGAGGATCTCACCGCAGTGGCCCGGGTCCACCCAGGCGGTCCTGACGGCGCCGCCGAAGTCGTTCGGGGCGACGGTGAACAGGACCGGCTCCTTACCGGCGTTGGAGAGTTTCAGCGCGAGGGAGGTTCCCCGCAGCGTGGCCCGTACGGCGGGGACCGCCACATCGTCCTGGCCGGCCGGGACGACGGTGCCCGCGAAGCGGCGGACGAAGCCGTCGGCGCCGTGCACGGTGAAGTCGTAGCGGCCGTCGGTCTGCGACGCGTCCCAGGTGTACGTGGCGGTGGCGCCGGGCGCGACGGTGAACGGCGTGCCGGAGAACGCCAGCTCGATGTTGGGGTAGACCGTGTAGTGGAAGCCCGTGGTGCCGGTGTTGGACAGGGTGCAGACGACCTTGCCGGTGGCGCGGTCGACCGTGGCGTCCGCCCAGGGGTGGTAGGGCAGCGGCCGGTGCGGGCGCGTTCCCGGCTCCTGGGACGGCATGCTCTGCGCGCCCGTGGCGGGCAGTTTCACCGCGGGCAGCGACTTGTTGGCGTCCGCCTTGGCCATCAGCGCGACGGTGTCCGGCAGCGCCGGTATCGAGTAGTCCGGGTTGGCGAAGTCGAAGCAGCTCGTCAGGTCGCCGCAGACGGAGCGCCGCCAGGCGGAGATGTTCGGCTCCTGGACGCCGGTGACGACTTCGAGGAACCGCAGCACGGACGTGTGGTCGAAGACCTGCGAGTTGACGTACCCGCCGCGCGACCAGGGCGAGGCCGCCCACAGCGGCACCCGGTTGCCGAGACCGATCGGGCGCCCCTGGGCGAACTCCTCGGCCGTGCCGGTCTCCGGGGTCGGCGGGATGACGTGGTCGAAGTAGCCGTCGTTCTCGTCGTACATCACGAGGAAGACGGTGTTCTTCCACACCGCGGGGTTCGACATCAGCGACTGCAGCGCGGTGTTGACGTAGTGCGCGCCGTAGTCGGGGCTGGCGTCCGGGTGTTCGCAGAACAGGTAGGGCGCGACGAGCCAGGAGACGGTCGGCAGGGTGCCGTCCTTGCAGTGCTGGTCGAAGGCGGTCAGGTCCCACTTGGTCATCGCGTTGATGTAGCGGGCGTCGTCCGTCGCGAACTTGTGGAACTGCGAGAAGTAGGCGAGCGCGTTGTCGTCGTAGTCGCCGTACCGCTCGTCGAGACTCGGGTTGTGGTAGACGCGCCAGCTCACCGCGTGCGCGGAGAGCCGCTCGGCGTACGTCGTCCAGTCCGCGACCGGGTTCTCGGGCAGCGGGGTGTTGTCGATCCACGGGCCGGTGGTGCCGTCCTTGCCGGGGCCCGCCGTACCCGACCACAGGTAGAGGCGGTTGGGGTCGGTGGGCCCGGCCATGGAACAGAAATACGCGTCGCACAAGGTGAACGCGTCGGCGAGGGCGTACTGGTAGGGGAGGTCCTCGCGGGTGAAGTAGCCCATCGAGCGCTCGCCCTTGGCGGCGACCCACTTGTTCATGGCGCCGCCGTTGATGGCCTGGTGGCTGGTGCTCCAGTCGTGGGCGAGACCGCCCGCGTTCTGGGCGTTGTACTTGGTGCTGTCCATCCGGAAGGGCAGCATCACGTTGCCGTCGGTGCGGCCAGGGTCGGGCTGGCGGAAGACGGAGTCGCCGCCCGGGAAGAGCAGCCCCTGCTTGTCGTCGAAGCCGCGCACCCCCTTCATCGCGCCGAAGTAGTGGTCGAAGCTGCGGTTCTCCTGCATGAGGATCACCACGTGCTTGACGTCGGCCGGAGTGCCAGTGGCCGCGGCTGTGGCTCCGGCGGTACCGGTCACGGGCGCCGCGGCGGCGGCCGTCCCGGTGGCGCCGGGCAGCCCGACGGTGGCGGCGGCCGCGCCCGCGGCGGCGGTGGCTCCGACGAAGGAGCGGCGGCTCAGCGGGGTCATCGGTGTGCTCCTGGGGTCGGGGTGGCCAGGGTGAAGGTGGCGACGGCGGCGGCGCAGTCGGACGGCCAGCCGTTGCCGGCGGTGCCGGGTGCGGGCTGCGGCCAGCCGGTCACCAGGGTGTGCGCCTCGAGGAGGGTCAGCGGGCCGGCGAACTGGACCTGGTCGATACGGTCCTGCGGCTCCTGGCCGCTGCCGCGCACCTTGCGCACCGGCGACCACGTGTTGCCGGGCGACGCCAGCGGATCGGGGTGCGCGGACCGGAAGGCGTCGATGAGGCCGGCCTGCTTGAGGGCCACGGTGACCGGCCAGTTGACCGGCCCCACCCCGCTGTGCGCCGCGCGGGTGGCGGCCGTCCAGTCCAGGTGCGACGGCGAGGCGAGCCCGGCGGCCAGCACCACCGGGGTTCCGGAGGCCAGATCGGCCTTCATCGCGGCGGCCAGCGCCTGCGCCTGCTGGAAACGGACACTCGCCTGTTCCGCGGCTTCGATCTGCGCGGCGGTTCTGCCGTCCTGCGCCGCGTAGGGGCCGTAGCCGTTCTCGTCGAGCTGCGCGGCCCACAGCCGTACGGTGCGGCCCGCGGCGAGTTGTATGGCCACCCCGGCGGCCGGGAGGGCGGTGGTGGGAGCCGTCACGGTGCCCAGCGGATAGCGGCTGACGACACCGAGGCTGCCGGGGGACTGGTACGAGAACCAGCCCAGCGCGTCCGCGAGCGCCTTGGCGGCGGTGCCGCCGGTCTCCTGCAGGGCCACGACGTCCAGGCCCTGGGTGAGGACGGTGCGCAGCTGCTTCTCCAGCGCTCCGTCGATGTGCGTGCCCGCGTCCCACAGGTTCCAGGACGCCACCTTCAGCCGCTGGGCGGCCGCGGCGGCGCGCACCGGGACCTGCACGGTGAGGGTGTCGGAGCCGCCGGCGCTGTCCTTTACGGCGACGGTCAGCACGCCGGGCCGCGCGGGGGCGGAGGCCGGCGCGGTGCCGGTGACGACACCGGCGGCGCTGACGGAGAGCCAGGAGTCGCCGCCCGTCCGGCTGAACACGGCACTTCCGGCGGGGGTGCCCGCCGGCCGTGTCCACAGTCCGGCGAGTTTGACGGAGACCGCGCCGCCGGCGGTGACGGGCCCGGTGGTGAGCCCGTCGACGACGGCGTGCGGGCGCGGGGCGGCAGGCTTGGGGCGGAAGGAGAAGGCGGCGGTCTGCGCCAGGATGCCGTAGCCGTCCTTGGCCAGCAGATACGCGGTGTAGGGGCCGCCGGTCAGGGTCGAGGTGTCGAGCACGACATCACCGGACGCACCGGGTGTGTACTTCCACACGATCGAGGAGCCGGTGCCGGGCTGACGGGCGCCGTCGTAGACGCCGACCCAGTTCTTGGCGTCCGGCGTGTCGGTGGCCCAGTGGAACGTGAGGCGGTCGCCCTCATAGGGGGCGGCGGGGGAGGTGAGGGCGAGAGTACTGGGTGGCACGGGGGAGGTTCCTCTCCGCCCGGTGGGCACGCCAGCCTCACGGGCCGACCGGGCTGCACAAGTTGGCTGAACAACTTGGGCTATTCAGTCGGCCCGCGGCACACGCGTCAAGAACTCCGGATGTCCGGGGAAGGACGACCCGCAGAACTCGCGCCGGTGACGTCAGGTCCAGTACGGAGGGGATTGCGGCAGGACGTCCGGAACCTCCGCGGGCGGAGCGGGAGCGGGCTTCGGGAAGCACTTGAACTCGAGCTTCTCCAGGGCGCGGACCATCTGGGCAGCGCTGAAATCACGCGGGTCCTGCCGGGTGATAATCGCCCCCACCTGCTTGACGGGGTAGATGCGATTTCCGATCTTCACAGACTCGCCGGTGATGGGTTCGGGCTTGATCCCGCTCATCTTCTGCTCCACCTCGCTTGCCTGCAGATAGAAGGAGACTCCAGCGATGGTGCAGCGGATCATCATGCCTCAGCAAGGGCAGAAGGGACGTAACAGGTACTCCCACGTTGTCACATACCGGCACGATGGCACAGCTCCCCGGGATAACGAAGCGGGCCCCGGCCCTGTGGACCGGGGCCCGCTCGGGCGTGTGAACGGGTGCGGGACGGGTGTCAGCCCAGCAGTTCGTAGGCCGGGAGGGTGAGGAAGTCGACGTACTCCTCGTCGAGCGCGGTCCGCAGCAGCAGGTCGTGCGCCTCGGTCCACTTGCCCGCGGCGAACGCCTCGTCGCCGACCTCGGCACGGATCGCGGCCAGCTCCTGCGCGGCGACGCGCTGGACCAGGTCGTGGGTGGCCTTCTCGCCGTTCTCGAACACGACGCCCGCGTTGATCCACTGCCAGATCTGCGAGCGGGAGATCTCCGCGGTGGCCGCGTCCTCCATCAGGTTGAAGATGGCGACGGCGCCCAGGCCGCGCAGCCACGCCTCGATGTAGCGGGTGCCGACCTGGACCGCGCTCACCAGGCCGTCATAGGTCGGCTTCGCGTCCAGCGAGTCGATGGCCAGCAGCTGGTCGGCGGTGACGTGGACGTCCTCGCGCAGCCGCTCCTTCTGGTTCGGCCGGTCGCCGAGGACCGCGTCGAAGGAGGCGCGGGCGATCGGCACCAGGTCGGGGTGGGCGACCCAGGAGCCGTCGAAGCCGTCGCCGGCCTCGCGGTCCTTGTCGGCCTTGACCTTCTCGAAGGCGACCTTGTTGACCTCGGCGTCACGGCGCGAGGGGATGAACGCGGCCATGCCGCCGATCGCGTGCGCGCCGCGCTTGTGGCAGGTGCGCACCAGCAGCTCGGTGTACGCGCGCATGAAGGGCGCGGTCATGGTCACCGCGTTGCGGTCCGGCAGGACGAACTTCTCGCCGCCGTCGCGGAAGTTCTTCACGATGGAGAAGAGGTAGTCCCAGCGGCCGGCGTTCAGGCCCGCGGCGTGGTCACGCAGCTCGTAGAGGATCTCCTCCATCTCGAACGCGGCGGTGATCGTCTCGATGAGGACGGTCGCGCGGACGGTGCCCTGCGGGATGCCCACGTACTCCTGCGAGAAGACGAAGATCTCGTTCCACAGCCGCGCTTCGAGGTGCGACTCGGTCTTGGGCAGGTAGAAGTACGGACCCTTGCCCTTGGCGATCAGCCGCGTCGCGTTGTGGAAGAAGTACAGCCCGAAGTCGACGAAGGCGCCGGGGACGGCCTCGCCGTCGACGGTCAGGTGCCGCTCCGCCAGGTGCCAGCCGCGCGGGCGCATGACGACGGTGGCCAACTCGGCCTCGTCCTTCAGCGCGTACGACTTGCCCTGTTCGGTGGAGAAGTCGATCCGGCGCTCATAGGCGTCGATCAGGTTGATCTGGCCGCCGACGACGTTCTCCCAGGTGGGAGCCGAGGCGTCCTCGAAGTCGGCGAGCCAGACCTTGGCGCCGGAGTTCAGCGCGTTGATCGTCATCTTGCGGTCGGTGGGACCGGTGATCTCGACGCGGCGGTCGTTGAGCGCGGCCGGGGCCGGGGCCACCTGCCAGTCTCCCGCGCGGACATGTGCGGTGTCCGCGAGGAAGTCCAGGGTGCCGGTACGGGCGATCTCGGTGCGGCGCTCCTTGCGGAGCGCGAGCAGCTCGGCTCGGCGCGGGGCGAAGCGTCGGTGCAGCTCGGCGATGAAGGTCAGAGCCTGCTGCGTCAGCACCTCCTCCGCGCGGGGGACGGGGGGTGCGTCGTCTGCGACGACGGCCGCCGAGGACGGCACTGCTGCGGACATGGCTGACTCCTCTAGGGGACAAAGGGTGCCGGGCGGCCGCCGGGTCGTGCCCTGGCACGGGGTGCCGGGCCGTACCGGAATACGGGCGCTTCTGCGAGGTGGAGCATAGTATCCGCATTGCGGAAGATCAACGTTTTGTGGCACGCGGTGCAGCGGGCTCGCTCACGGGTTTCAGAAGGTGCAGGTCATCAGGGGTGTCGATATCGGCGGGGTCGGCGATGTCACCGCACTCGACGAGGGTGATCGCCTCCTGGTGGCGTTTCAGGTAGTCGCGGGCGCCCTGATCGCCGGTCGCGAGGTCCGCGATGTCCGCCCAGCGGTCCGCGCCGAACAGCACCGGATGGCCGCGCCGTCCCCCGTACGAGGCCGCCGCCAGGCTCGCCGGGCCCCGGTACGCGTTGATCACCCGGGCGACCGCCCCCGCACCGATCCCCGGCTGGTCCACCAGCGCCACGACGACCGCCTGCGCCCCGGTGCCCGCCCGCTGTTCCGCCGTGTCCGCCAGCGACCGCAGGCCCGCGCGCAGCGACGAGCCCATCCCGCCGGCCCAGTCCGGGTTGTCGACCAGGACGCAGCCCGCCAGGTCGGCCTGCTCGCGGACCTCGTCGGCCGCCGCACCGAGCACGATGTGCACCGGCCCGCAGCCCGCCTCGCGCAGCCCGCGCAGCGCGTGCTCGACCAGCGGGCGGCCCGCGTACTCCAGCAGCGCCTTCGGGCGGCCGCCCAGGCGCCGCCCGCCGCCGGCCGCGAGCAGCAGGCCGGCGATGGAGGGAAGAGTGGCGGAATCGCTCGGTGCGATGGGTTTCATGCCTCCTCCCTACAGGACGCGGCGGCCGGAGGCGAAGAGGGGCACATCGGGCGTTTGGCCTCACGGCGGCGGGCGGAGCGCGGGCTTCGATAGGCTCAGCGCCGTAAGGGACGGGTATTCGCAGGCCAAGGGGCAGACGTGACGAATCATCAGCAGGGCCCGGTGCCCGCCACCGTGGCGGACACCTCGGCCCCGGATCCTGAGATCTTCCAGCCGCTGACGGA
This sequence comes from Streptomyces sp. H39-C1, assembly GCF_027158125.1. Taxonomy (NCBI): domain Bacteria; kingdom Bacillati; phylum Actinomycetota; class Actinomycetes; order Kitasatosporales; family Streptomycetaceae; genus Streptomyces; species Streptomyces sp. H39-C1. The sequence goes on along the minus strand of NZ_JAPVLS010000015.1, from coordinate 57,439 downwards.
CGACGACCCGAAGACCGTCGCCGGATACCTGCTCAGCGCCCGCTTGGGCGCCGGCGGGATGGGCAAGGTCTACCTCTCCTACACGCCCGGCGGCCGGCCGGTGGCGATCAAGGTGATCCGCCCCGAGTTCGCCGAGGACCCCGAGTTCCGCCGCCGGTTCCGCCAGGAGGTGCTGGCCGCCCAGCGCGTGCAGGGCCTCTACACCGCGCCGGTGATCGACAGCGACACCGAGGGCCCGCACCCGTGGCTGGCCACCGCCTATGTGGCGGGGCCCTCGCTGCACGCGGCGGTCGCCGACCACGGCGCGATGCCGGTGCCGACCGTGCTGCTGCTCATCGCCGGGATCGCCGAAGCGCTGCAGGTGATCCACCACGCGGGCATCGTGCACCGGGACCTCAAGCCGTCCAACGTGCTGCTCGCCGTCGACGGACCGCGCGTCATCGACTTCGGCATCGCGCGGGCCGCCGACACCACCGCGCTCACCAGCACCGGTGTCAGCATCGGCACCCCGGCCTTCATGTCCCCGGAGCAGGCGGCCGGCACGAGCTGCACACCGGCCACCGACATCTTCGCGCTGGGCCAGATCGCGGCCTTCGCGGCGATGGGCGGCGCCGCCTTCGGCGACGGGCCCTCGCACGGCGTGCTCTACCGGATCGTGCACGAGGAGCCGGACCTGTCCGAGCTGCCGGGCGAACTGCGCGAGATCGTCACCCGCTGCCTCATCAAGGACCCGACCCTCCGGCCGTCCACCGCCCAGATCATCGCGATGTGCGGCCAGGCGTCCAAGGACCCGGCGCTGCGCCGCCCGGACGGCTGGCTGCCGCCGTCGTACGCCGCCGACCTGACGCAGGCGGCCGCCCCGGCGCCGCAGCCGGTCCAGCCCGCCGCCCCGCAGCCGGCTCCGCCGGCGACCCCGCAGCCGGGTTATCAGCCCACGCAGGCGGTGCCGCCGACCGCGCCCCCGCTCCACCCGCCGACCCAGCCGGTGAACCACCAGCCCGTCCACCCGCAGCAGGCCCAGCCGCAGCCCGGCCTCCCGCAACAGGCCCACCCGCAGCAGTTCCCGCAGCAGGCGCAGCCGATGCAGCACCCGCAGCAGCCCCGGCCCCCGATGGGCGGCTACGCGTACCCGCCCACCAACGGCCCCGGCAGGCCCGGGGGCTTTCTGCCCCTGCCGCCGAAGAAGAAGAAGCGGACGGGTCTGGTCGTCGCGGGCGTCATCGTCGCGCTCCTGGTCGGCTCCGCCGTGTACTCGGCCATCAACAAGGGGGACGACAAGAAGTCGTCGAGCAACCAGAGCACCAAGACGCCGTCCGCCACCGGCGGCACGACCGGGAACCAGACCGGGCAGAGCTCGGCCCCGGTGGATCCCAAGCCCGCCTCGTACACCGGCCTCAACATCCCCGGCGGCTACACGTTGACGTTCGCCGACGAGCCTCCGCGCCCGGAGAAGGCGGATGTGAACTACGAGGGGGACTTCGGTTACGCGCCGGACCACATCTCCGGCACGCACGTCGCCACCAACAGCAGCAAGAACACCCTGGCGCTCGTGATGCCCGGCGAACCCGCGACCCTGGCCGGCTGCCGCGCCAACACGCGGTACGCCACGAGCATCCTGAAGGAGACGCTTACCAAGGGTTCGAAGATCTGCGTGACGACCGAGTCGGGGCACATCGGCCTGGTGACCATCCGGGGTTTCGGGTCGGAGCACACGGACAGCGAATACGTCACCGTGGATCTGACCGTCTGGCGCAACGCCGTCGTACCGCGGAACTGATCGCCGCCGGACCGCGGAACTGATCGCCACCGGAATTGTCGCCAAGTCGCTTGCCGCACAAGGAAGTTGGCGCGGATTTCGTCGTCCGTATGGCGTCCCGCGCATCGGTTCGCGTTAACTGAGCGCGCCCCGGACCCGCTCCGGGGCGCGCGCGGGGGCGCTGGGGGGCGCGCTCGCCGAGGTGTGGGAGGTGGGGGGTGGGGTCTGTGAACGATGAGAGTTGTGGTGCGGCCGCACGTACGGCCGCGGACGTCAGGGCGGGGGCCACGTCCGGCGTGGAGGATCCCCGGGTGACGGCGCTGCGCCTGTCGGTCGCCCGGGTGCGCCGGGAGCTGGCCGGCCTGCGGTCGGAGTTACCGGACCGAGCGATAGCCGAGGACGAACTGGGCGCGCTGGCCAATGCCGCGGACGCCGGGATCCTGGAGATCGACCGGATGCGGCACTCGCTGCTGCTGGTCGCGGCGGCGCTGGGGTCGGTGAGCGCGCTGGCGGTGGCCCTGGCCGAGCTGCGCAGGGCCGTCGACCTCTTCGGGTCAGGCGCTGGTGCCGGCCCCGGCGCTGGCGAGGGCGTGTGACAGCTGCCGGGCGATGTCCTGCAGGATGGGGATGATCTTCTCCGTGGCGACCTCGGTGACCCGGCCCGCGGGCCCGGAGATCGAGATGGCCGCGGCGGCGGGGGAGTCGGGGACGGTGACCGCCAGGCAGCGGACCCCGATCTCCTGCTCGTTGTCGTCCACCGCGTAGCCGGCCTCGCGGATCTTCTCCAGCTCTCTTATGAAATCGTCCGCGTTGGTGATCGTCTTCTCGGTCGCGGCGGGCATCCCGGTACGGGCGAGCAGCGCGCGGACCTCGTCCGGCGGCACATGCGCCAGCAGCGCCTTGCCCACGCCGGTGGAGTGCGGCAGCACCCGGCGTCCGACCTCGGTGAACATCCGCATGGAGTGGCGGGACGGCACCTGGGCGACGTAGACGATCTCGTCCCCGTCGAGCAGTGCCATGTTCGCCGTCTCGCCGGTCGTCTCGACCAGTTCGGCGAGGAAGGGGCGGGCCCAGGTGCCGAGCAGTTTGGCGGAGCTCTCGCCGAGCCGGATCAGCCGCGGGCCGAGCGCGTACCGGCGGTTCGGCTGCTGCCGTACGTAGCCGCAGTCGACGAGGGTGCGCATCAGCCGGTGGATGGTGGGCAGCGGGAGCCCGCTGCTGGCGGAGAGCTCGCTCAGACCGACCTCGCCGCCCGCGTCGGCCATCCGCTCCAGCAGGTCGAAGGCACGTTCGAGCGACTGAACGCCTCCTGCGCGGTCTGACGACACGTGCGATCTCCTCTGAGCGGTTGGGCGAGCGGTGGATGATGGGGGGAAGCCTACCGGCCGACCTCGGCCAATTGATCTCTTGCGGGCCTTCTCCTGTAGCTAGCTACGGAGGCTGTGGCGAAATGTGAATTCCGCTTTGTGGAATCTTACATGCCCTTGACGGTTCACCGCCCTGTCCTGCACATTCGTTCAACAGAACGTTGAAATTTGGAGGCCGCACGTGGTGGAAATGGTCCTGCGCTCGACTCGGGTCGTCACGCCCGAGGGGGAGCGCCCGGCCGCGGTCGCGGTCAGCGGCGGCACGATCGCCGCCGTGTGGGCGTACGACGCCGACGTCCCGGAAGGCGCCCGGCTCGTCGACCTCGGCGACGACGCGCTGCTCCCGGGCCTGGTCGACACCCATGTGCACATCAACGACCCCGGACGCACCGAGTGGGAGGGCTTCGCCTCCGCCACCCGCGCCGCCGCGGCCGGCGGCATCACGACGCTGGTCGACATGCCGCTCAACAGCATCCCGCCCACCACGACCGTCGAGAACCTCGCCGTCAAGCAGGACACCGCGCGCGGCAAGGTGCACACCGACGTCGGCTTCTGGGGCGGCGCCGTCCCCGGCAACGTCAAGGACCTCCAGCCCCTCCACGACGCCGGCGTCTTCGGCTTCAAGTGCTTCCTGCTGCACTCCGGCGTCGACGAGTTCCCGCAGCTCTCCCCGGAGGAGCTGGCGGACGCGCTGACGGAGCTCTCCCGCTTCGACGGTCTGCTGATCGTCCACGCCGAGGACCCCCAGCTCATCGACGGCGCCCCGCAGCGCGGCGGCCCGCACTACGCGGACTTCCTCGCCTCCCGGCCGCGCGCCGCCGAGAACGCCGCCATCGAAGGGCTCATCACCCTCGCCAAGCGGTTGAAGGCGCGGGTGCACGTGCTGCACCTGTCGTCCAGCGACGCGCTGCCGCTCATCGCCGCGGCGAAGCGCGAGGGCGTCAAGCTCACCGTCGAGACCTGCCCGCACTTCCTCACCCTCACCGCCGAGGAAGTCCCGGACGGCGCCACCGAGTTCAAGTGCTGCCCGCCGATCCGTGAGGCCGCCAACCAGGACGCCCTCTGGGAGGGCCTGGCCGACGGCACGATCGACTGCATCGTCTCCGACCACTCGCCGTCCACGATCGAGCTCAAGGTCAAGGAGACCGGCGACTTCGCCGCCGCCTGGGGCGGCATCTCCTCGCTCCAGCTCGGCCTGCCGGCCATCTGGACCGAGGCCCGCCGCCGCGGCCACAGCGTCGCCGACGTCGCCCGCTGGATGTCCCAGGCGCCCGCCGCCCTCGTCGGACTCTCCACCAAGGGCGCCATCGCGGTCGGCTACGACGCCGACTTCGCGGTCCTCGCCCCGGACGAAACCTTCACGGTCGACCCCGCCGAGCTCTACCACCGCAACCGCATCACCGCCTACGCCGGCAAGACCCTGCACGGCGTCGTCCGCAGCACCTGGCTGCGCGGCGAACTGATCGCCGAGAACGGCGTCACGAACGAGCCCACCGGCCGTCTGATCACCCGGGAGACCGCATGACCTCCACGTCCTCGACTTCGTTCACCGGTGATGCGCGGCCGTTCGGTGGGGGTGATCCGTATGGGGATTATCGTCGTGCGGAGTTGCCGTTCACGGATCTGGTGGATCTGGCGGATCGGCGGTTGGGTGCGGGGGTGATCGCGGCGAATGACGAGTTCTTCGCGGAGCGGGAGAATCTGCTGATCCCGGAGCCGGCGCATTTCGATCCGGAGCACTTCGGGCACAAGGGCAAGATCATGGACGGCTGGGAGACCCGCCGCCGCCGGGGCACCGGTACGGATGCCCCGCATCCGGTCGACGCGGACCACGACTGGGCGTTGATCCGGCTCGGCGCGCCGGGTGTGATCCGCGGGATCGTCGTGGACACCGCGCACTTCCGCGGCAATTACCCGCAGTCGGTGTCGGTCGAGGCGACGGCGCACGCACTGTCGGCGTCGCCGCAGGATCTGCTGGCGGAGGGCGTGGAGTGGACCACGATCGTGCCGCGGACCCCGGTGGGTGGTCATGCGGCGAACGGGTTCACGGTGGAGGTGGATCGCCGGTTCACGCATCTGCGGCTCAACCAGCACCCGGACGGTGGTGTGGCCCGGCTGCGGGTGTACGGGGAGGTGGCGCCGGATCCGGGGTGGTTGGCGGAGCTGGGCACGTTCGACCTGGTGGCGTTGGAGAACGGCGGCACGGTCGAGGACGCGTCGGACCGTTTCTACTCCTCGCCGGTCAACACGATCCTGCCGGGGCGTTCGCGGAAGATGGATGACGGGTGGGAGACGCGCCGCCGCCGGGACAAGGGCAATGACTGGGTGCAGTACCGGTTGGTGGCGCAGGGTGTGATTCGTGCGGTGGAGATCGACACCGCGTATTTGAAGGGGAACTCGGCGGGCTGGGCGGCGTTGTTCGTGCAGGACGACGGTTCGGATGAGTGGACGCAGTTGCTGCCGCGGACCAAGCTGCAGCCCGACACGGTGCACCGTTTCCTGGTGAACCCGGTCCCGGCCACCCGGGTGCGGATCGACATCTTCCCCGACGGCGGCATCTCCCGCCTGCGCCTGCACGGCTCCCTGACCACCCGCGGAGCCGAACAACTCACCACCCGCACCGAAGAAATCAGCTGAACGCAGGCTGACTGTACGTACGTTGACCGCCCCCAGCCGAGCATCGGCCGGGGGCGGTCGGCGGTTCCGCGTATCGGGCGATTCGGTCGGTGGCGAGCGGGCCTCGGCGACTGACATAACCTGTGCCGCGTCGACGAAGTATGACCATCCGTGGGGGACCTCTCGTGAGTACCGTCAAGCCCGTTCGCCTGTCCTTCGGGGTACTGCGAAGAAACCGCCGCCTGCTGATGTTTCCGCTGCTCAGCGGTTCCGCGCTGATAATGATAGCCGGCGGCGTGGCGGCGCTGACGCTCCTTCTGGACGGAGCCGAATCGTCAGAGTCCACCTTCGACGTCCTCTACGTGGGCGTCGGCTATCTCCTGCTGGGATTCGTGCTCACGCTCTGCAGCGCCGCGATGATCTGCGCGGTCGATGACGTGCTGCGGGGAGAGCCGGTCCGGATCGGCGCGAACTATCGGCGAGCTGTGCGGAACTGGCGACGGCTGCTGGCGTGGAGTCTGCTCAGCACGACGGTTCTGCTGCTCATCCGACAGCTGGAGCGGATCCCGGTCGTCGGCTGGATCCTGGGCGAACTCTTCAGCGCCGGATGGGCCGTCGCCACCTACCTGGCGCTGCCGGCCATGATGATCGACGGCCTCGGGGTCGTCGAGAGCACCCGCCGGTCGGCGCGGATGCTGCGCGAGACGTTCTCCCGCCAGGTGTTCGGCTCGCTGTGGATCGCGCTGCCCATGGTTCTCTCGGTGGTCATCGGATTCGCGGCATTCATGCTCGCAGCGGAGTCGAACAGCATGGGGCTCGCCATCGCGGGCGGACTGTTCGCCGCCCTGCTGCTGTTCTGCACGCTGCTGGTAGGCACCACGGTCTCCGGGATCTTCCGCACGATGCTCTACCGGGACGCGGCGGCTGCGGCGTAATTCCTTAGCGCCGGGGTGCGGGTGGTGGGGTGGCCGAGGTTCCGACAGTACGAAGGGGTGCGTCTGCGGCGCTGCGCACCTTGACCGGGCGGAGGGAGGCCCCGGCGCTGCGCGCCTGCCAGCGGGTCGGCCCGCTGCGCGGCCCCGCGCGAAGCGATCCCGGTCCGCTGCGCTCCCCTTGGCGGGGCTGGAGCGGGTTGAGCTCGTGGTGCTCTGCGGGTGATGGTTTGGCCCACCGTCCTCGGCCGGAGGTGGTGCTGGTGTGACGGGGGATGTCCTGCGGGTCCTATGAGGCGGTGTTTTGGCTGGCCCGGATCACTAAGGACGGTCAAACGCCGGTATAGCGGCAGTCCGGCCACGCAAGCTGATCCGAAGCACGCGGTGCTCGCCTTCCGGGGCCTCCCCGACAAAGCCGCGCCGCCCCGGCCACATGCCACCCCCACCCCGCCCGGGGAGCGCAGCGGACCGGATCGCTTGGCTCGGGCCGCGCAGCGGGCCGCTTCACTGGCAGGCGCGCAGCGCCGGGGCCGCCCCTCCGCCCGGTCAAGGTGCGCAGCGCCGCAGAAGGGCGCTTCGCATCGCTCTGACCTCAGCTACGCACCCGCCCGGCCGGATCAGAGCTCGCCGGCGATGACCCCTGCGCGGAACGCGGCCCACTCGGCCGCGTCGAACCGGAGGGGCTCCCGCCCCGGGTTCTTGGAGTCGCGCACGGCGACGGCGCCGTTGGGGAGATCTGCGATCTCCACGCAGTTGTTCTCGGCTCCGCTGGCGGAGGACTTGCGCCAGGCTGCGACGGAGAGGTCGTGCGCGTACAGCTCCGCCTTGGGTCCGTTCACTTTCTGTGGCCTTCTTCCATCTGCGCGATACGGGCGAGTGAGTCTTCCACCGGCAGCGCTGTCGCACGGATCCGCTCGAACGCTTTGGTGAAGGGCACAACTTCATCGCCCTCAACGTATGCCGCTCCGCTCAGGTTTTCCAGCAGGACCACGTCCGGGATGGGACCGGGGAACGAGACGATGGAGAATCCGCCCACGACACCCGGATGGGTGCTGCAGTCCAGCGGCATCAACTGGATGGTCACGTTCGGCATTTCGGCTGTGTCGAGTAGGCGGCGCAGTTGCTCGCGCATCGTCGCCGGACGGACCACGAACCGTTGATGCAGGGCTGCCTCGTGGATGATTACCCACAACTCCAGTGGATTGCCAGGCCGGGTGAGCACGGACTGGCGTGCCAGCCGGACCTCGGCCAGTGCCGCGATATCGTCCGGGGTTCGCGACGTGGTGATGCCCGCGATGTTCTCGCGTGCGTAGGCCGCCGTCTGCAATAGTCCGGGGACCACGAGAGGCGCCCACTCGCAGATCTGCTCGGCGTCGGACTCCAGCGAGATGTAGTCGGCGTAAGCGGGCGCAACGATGCCGCTGTACGTCTGCCACCACCCCTTCTTGCTCGCGTCCTTTGCCAAGTTCTCGAGCGCTGCGTGCACTTCAGGATCGCCGACGCCGTAGATCTGGAGCAGTGAGCTGACCTCGGCCGGCCGGATGGCCTGTGCCGCGTTCTCGATCTTCGACATCTTCGGGCCCCTCCACCCCATGGCGATGGCGGCTTCGTCGAGCGTCAGCCCGGCGTCGTTGCGCAGCCTCTTCAGGGTTGCGCCGAGGCGGCGGCGCCGGACGGTCGGGATCAGCGGAGAGTTGGGCATAGCCGCAGTCCTACACCAGCAACCGGGTTGAAGAGAACGGTCAGTGATGAAGCGTCATTCATATCGGGTAGAAAACTTGCGATGGAATCAGAAAAGCGCCACCATCGGAGAGTCGTCACGCAGGGTCGATGACCCGGCGCACGGCGCGACATGATCCGACGCTGCCTGTGGAGGTGCCATGTACGACATGGCCGAAGTGCACGGACCCCCAACCCCCGGCTTTTACCTCCGCACCAGACCGCACGGCTTCGTCGTCCACCTCGTCGCTTCCGGCGACAACCTGCGCGCCGTCCGGGAGCTGACCCGTAAGACCCTCGCCTCGGCGGGCGTTGACACCGAGACGGCCGAGAGCGCGCAGCTCGTGCTGTCCGAGCTGGTCGGGAACTCGGTTCGGGCGTGCGGGGAGTGGGTGCCGCTGGTGGTGGAGCTGTCCGTCGGGCGGACGGTGGTGGTGTTAGGGGTGCACGATCCGGATCCGGCGCGGATTCCGCGCCGGCGCGCGGTGGCGATGGATGACGCCGACGCCGAGTCCGGGCGGGGGCTGGCGCTCGTGGATCTGCTCACGTCGGGGTGGCGGGTGGCGCGGTCGCCGGTCGGGAAGCAGGTCCGCTGCCGGCTGGAGCTCGCGGCGGGGTGAGTGAGTGCCCGGCTCCGCCCTCATCCCGCTCGCGGGGTGAGGGCCTGGAAGCCGCCGTCTGCCCGCCGCCGTGTGAGGGCCTGGCAGCCGCCGTCTGCCCGCCGCGGGGTGAGTGCCCGGCAGCCGTCCTCCCCGTGCGGGACGGATGCCGGGCACAAGTGCGAGCGAACCGTCAGGCCGCGCGGCGGGCGCGGCGGTGGTGGGCGGCGATGATGTCGGCGTAGCGGCGGCCGCTGCCCTTGATGGTGCGCTTCTGCGTCGGGTAGTCGACGTGGATCAGGCCGAAGCGCTTGTCGTAGCCGTAGGCCCACTCGAAGTTGTCCAGCAGCGACCACGCGAAGTAGCCGGCCAGCGGTGCGCCGCGGCGCACCGCTCTCGCGCAGGCGGCCAGGTGCTCCTCCAGGTAGGCCTGTCGCTCCGGGTCGTCGACCTGGCCGTCGGGGCCGACGGTGTCGGGGTAGGCGGAGGCGTTCTCGGTGACGAAGATCCGCTCGGCCCCGTACTCCTCGGCGACCCGGACGAGCAGCTGCTCCAGGCCGTCGCCGTAGACCTCCCAGTCCATCGCCGTGCGCCGGACGCCCGGCAGGTAGACCTGCTTGGCGCGCGGCGGCAGGCCGGTGGGGTCGTCGGCGATGACGTTGCGGAAGTAGTAGTTGACGCCGAGCCAGTCGAGCGGGGCCGCGATGGTGTCGAGGTCGCCGCTGCGGATCGGGAGGTCGACGCCGTACAGGTCGACCATGTCCTGCGGGTAGCCGCGGCCGTGGATCGGGTCGAGCCACCAGCGGTTGGTGTGGCCGTCGGCGCGGATCGCGGCGGCCTGGTCGGCCTCGCGGTCGGTGGCGGGCTCGCAGGGGCTGAGGTTGTTGACGATGCCGATGCGGGCGTTCGGGTTGGCGGCGCGGATCGCCTGGACGGCGAGGCCGTGCCCCAGGTGCAGGTGGTACGAGGCGCGGACCGCGGCCGTGATGTCGGTGAGGCCGGGGGCCATCTTGCCCTCGAGGTGGCCGATCCAGGACGAGCAGAGCGGCTCGTTGAGCGTCGCCCAGTCGTGGATGCGGTCGCCGAGGGCTTCGGCGACCACCGACGCGTACTCGCCGAACCGCTCCGCGGTCTCCCGCTCCGGCCAGCCGCCCCGGTCCTGCTGGGCCTGTGGCAGGTCCCAGTGGTAGAGCGTCGGGAAGGGGGTGATGCCCGCTTCGAGGAGGGAGTCGGTGAGCCGGTCGTAGAAGGCGAGTCCGGCCGGGTTGACCGGCCCGCCGCCCTGCGGCATGACACGGGGCCAGGCGATGGAGAACCGGTAGGCGTCCAGGCCGAGATCGCCCATGAGGGAGATGTCCTCGGGTACCCGGTGGTAGTGGTCGCAGGCCACGTCGCCGGTGTCACCCTCCGCCACCTTGCCCGGGGTGTGGGAGAAGGTGTCCCAGATCGAGGGGGACCGGCCGTCCTCGTCCACCGCTCCTTCTATCTGGTAGGCGGCGGTCGCCGCACCCCAGATGAAGTCGGCGGGGAGAGCGCTGAGGTCGTTCACGAGCAGCCTTTCGGTGGTGGTCACTTGACGGCGCCGGCGGTGAGTCCGACGACCAAGTAGCGCTGGAGCAGCAGGAACCCGGCGACCACGGGCACACTCACGACGAGTGAGGCGGCCATGACCTGGTTCCAGTACACGTCGGTCTGGGTGGCGTATCCCTGCAGGCCGACGGCGAGGGTGCGGGTGGTGTCGTTCGTCATGACCGACGCGAAGAGCACCTCGCCCCAGGCCGTCATGAAGGCGTACACCGACACCGCGACGATGCCGGGGACCGCGGCCGGGACGACGACGCGGAACAGCGCGCCGAGCGGGCCGCAGCCGTCCACCATCGCGGCCTCGTCGAGATCGCGCGGGATGGAGTCGAAGTAGCCGACGAGCATCCAGATGGAGAAGGGGAGCGAGAACGTCAGATAGGTGAGGATGAGGCCGCCGCGGCTGCCGTAGAGGGCGATCCCCGTCGCGTTCCCGATGTTGACGAAGATCAGGAAGAGCGGGAGGAGGAAGAGGATGCCCGGGAACATCTGGGTGGACAGCACCGTCACGGTGAAGAACTTGCGGCCCTTGAAGCGGTAGCGGCTGACGGCGTAGGCGGCGAAGATCGCCACGGCCACCGAGGCCACGGTCGCGCTGACCGAGACGATCACCGAGTTCACGAAGTACTTGGCGAGCGGGACCGTGTGCCAGATGCCGATGTACGGCCGGAACGTGAAGCCGCTCGGGATCCACCGGAAGGAGCCCTGCACGTCCTGCAGCGGCTTCAGCGAGGAGCTGAGCATCACGTACACCGGGGCGAGCGTGAAGACCGTGAGCAGGGTGAGGAAGATCCTCCGGGTCCAGATGAAGGACTTCGGCTGCGCCATCGGGGACGGGGGAGGAGGGGGTTTACGCATCGGCCGCATCCCTCCTGCGTGACGTGACGAGCAGATAGATGGCCGTGACGACCAGCAGGAACAGCAGCAGGAGGACGGACATGGCCGAGCCGGAGCCGAAGTTCCAGGTGACGAACGACGACTGGTAGATGTGGATGGAGATCAGGTCGGCGGCCTCCGGCGCCGATCTGCCGAACAGCACGTAGGGCGTGTTGAAGTCGTTGAACGTCCACAGGAAGAGCACCAGCACCAGCACCTGGTTGACCGGCCGCAGCGACGGCAGGGTGATCCGGCGGATCTGCTGCCAGACGCCCGCGCCGTCCATCGACGCCGCCTCGTACAGCTCACGCGGGATGTTCTGCAGCCCTGCCATCAGGCACAGGAACGCGAACGGCCACGAGCGCCAGACGGAGACGGTGACGAGGGCGGTGAAGCTGTTGTCGCCGATCAGCCAGAACGACCGCTCGGAGGTGAGGTGCAGCTGGTCGTGGATCACATGGTTGATCAGGCCCGTATCGCGCTGGAACATGAACGACCAGGTGATGACGGCCGCGTAGACCGGCAGCGCGTACGGGACAAGGAAGATCGCCCGCAGGAATCCCCGGCCGCGGAAGGCGTCCTGCATGAGGATCGCCGCCGCGGTGCCGAGGAGCCAGGAGAGCCCCACGGCGAGGACGGTGAAGCAGAGGGTGACCCAGAACGAGTGCAGCAGCGCCTGGCCGACCGGGGCGTCGAAGTCCACCGCTACGCGGTAGTTGTCCAGGCCGGCCCAGGGCGCGGCGCCCCAGTCGCGGATGAAGAACTGGGTGAGCTGTTTGAAGCTCATCACGATACCGACGATCATCGGGATGAGGTGGATCAGCAGTTCGAGCAGCAGCGCGGGAAGCAGGAGGAGGTAGGGCAGGCCGATCCGGCGCAGTCGCGCGATCACGAGGCCGGCATCTGCTGCTGGGCCTTGGTGAGGGCGTTCTTCACGGAATCGGTGGTGACGTCCTTGCCTGAGGCGGCCTGCGCGAAGAGCTCCTTCATCGCGGTGCCGACGAGCGTCTCGAACTGGCTCTCATTGGGGACCTGCGGCAGCGGGGCGGCGCTCTTGGCGAGCACCTCGGCGAGCGTCTTCAGGTCGGGGGTGGAGAAGGCCGGGTCGCTCTGCGCGTCCTTGACCGGCGGCAGCGAGCCGTAGGTGGCGTTGAGGGTCTTCTGCTCGGCGGCGCTGGTCATGAAGTTGACGAACTTCAGTGAGCCGTCGAGGTTCTTGGTGTTCTTGAAGACCGCGAGGTTGATGCCGGCGACCATCGAGTTGATGGCGTGCGCACCCGTGGCGCCCGCGGTCTGGAACGGAACCGGCGCCACGCCGTAGTCTTCGGGCTTCATGCCGTGGGACTTCAGCGAGGAGGCGGCGGCCTGCCACATCAGCATGCCGGCCTTGCCGGTCGCGAAGTCGGCGAGGGACTGGTTGGCGGCGTACTCGGCGTTGCCGGGGGCTGCGATCTTGTCCTTGCCGATGAAGTCGATGTACTGCTTGACGGCGGCGACGTTCTCCGGGGTGTCGAAGGTGGCTTTGCCGGAGGCGTCGAAGAAGTCCGAGCCGTGCTGCTTGGCGAGGACGAAGGCGTGGTGGATGTTCTCCGAGCCGTTGCCGCCCTCGACGGCGAGGCCGTACTTGCCGTCCTTGGTGAGCTTCTTGCCGTCGGCGACCAGTTCGTCCCAGGTCGTCGGCGGGGCGGCTATGCCCGCGTCGGCGAACATCTTCTTGTTGTAGTAGAGCCCGTAGGCCAGCGAGTACAGCGGCACGGCGGCCGGGTCCTTGCCCTGCGCGCCGGCGGCGGCGAGCGCGGCGCTGACGAAGCGGTCCTTGCCGCCGATCTTGGAGAAGGTGGTGGCGTCGAACGGGAGCAGCGCACCGGTGGCCTGGAGGGACGCCGACCAGGTGTTGCCGATGTTCAGCACGTCGGGCCCCTGGCCCGAAGTGGCCGCGGCCAGAATTCTGTTGAGCAGGTCGGACCAGGGGACGACCTCCAGCTTGACCTTGATCCCGGTCTGCTGCTCGAACTTCTTGAGCTCGGGCTCCAGCACCTGCTTGTCGTTCTCCAGGCTGGTGCCCTGGTTGCTCGCCCAGTACGTCAGGGTCTTCGGGCTGCTGTTGCCGCCGCTGTCGTTGCTGCTGGAGCCGCCGCCGCAGGCGGAAGCGGTGAGTGCCATCGCTGCGGCGATGGCGGTGGCCGCGACTGCCCGGTGGTAGGTACGCATGACGGTCCCCTCTCAGGGGTGGGATCGCTACGGAACGGGAACGGGTCTGGACTGGTGCGGAACCTGACAGGAACGGGTCCGGAAGACGTCAGGAACAGGTCGGGAACGGGTCTGGATCAGTTCAAGAAGTGAACAGGGGCCGTGTCTTATTTCAGGGCGTGATTTAACTTGTGAGAAAAGGTGGCGTCAAGACTTCGCGCACCGATAGATTTCAGCCGGGGAGCCAGGGGAGGAGGACCGAATGGCAGATCGAGGCAAACGAACCGTGCGTGACCTGCGGCGCGGCAACCGGTCGGCGCTGTTGCGCCACCTGTATTTCGAAGGACCACTCAGTCGCCAGGAGTTGGGACGGGACTCCGGGCTGAGCGCGGGATCGATCAGCAACGTCGTCGGCGATCTGATCGCCGACGGGCTGGTCGAGGAGGCCGGTTCCGTCGACTCCGACGGCGGACGGCCGCGGATCCTGCTCAGGGTCGCCGCCGGTTACGGCTGCGTCGTGGGGGTGGATGTCGGGGAGACCCGGGTCCGGGTCGAGCTGTTCGACCTCGCCCTCACCGAACTCGCCGCGGCGGACCTGCCGCTGTCGGACAGCGGCCATGACGTCGACCACGTCGTACGGCTGATTCTCGATGGTCTCTCGGCCGTCGTCCGGGACGCGGGCATCTCCGAGAGCGATGTGCTCGGGGTGGGCGTCGGGGTCCCCGGCATCGTCGAGCAGGGTGACGGCGCCAACGGCCAGGGCGGCTCGGGCGGTTCCGGCGGCCAGGGCGGCTCGGGCGGCTCAGGTATCGACCTCGGCAGCGGCGAGGGCATCGTCGTGCACGGCCAGACCATCGGCTGGAACGCGGTCCCGTTCGGCCGCCTGCTGCGGGCCGGCACCGACCTGCCGCTCTACATCGACAACGGCGCCAAGACGCTGGGCCAGGCCGAGATGTGGTTCGGCGCCGGACGCGGCGCGAGCAGCGCCGTCATCGCGCTGCTCGGCTCGGGCGTCGGCGCCTGCGTGGTCGCCGACGGCAAGCCGTACCGGGGGGCCACCAGCAGCGCGGGGGAGTGGGGTCACACCACCCTCCAGGTGGGCGGCCGGCTCTGCCGGTGCGGCGCCCGCGGCTGCCTGGAGGCCTATGTCGGCGCCGAGGCGCTGCTGGAACGCTGGGGCCGGGCCCCGGAGGGGCAGAGCGAGGAAGCGGGCCTCACGGCCCTGCTGACCGCCGCCGACGAGGACCCGTCCGCGGCCGCGCTGCTGGCGGAGACCGCCGAGTACCTGGGCGCGGGCATCGCCGACCTGATCAATCTCTTCAACCCCCAGCGCATCGTGATCGGCGGCTGGGCCGGGCTCATGATCGGCCCCCGGCTGCTGCCGGCCGTCCGCGAGGCGGCGGTGGCCTACGCGCTGCACCACCCCTGCGCCCAGACCTCCATCGAGATGGGCCGGCTCGGCCCCGACGCGGTCACGGTCGGCGCGGCCACCCTGCCGCTGGCCAGGCTGCTCGACTCCGGCGGCGCGCCCTGGAACCGGAGCCCAACCGTCCGGGAGGCCCGCCTGGAGGTACGTTGACAAAGCGGGAGCAATCGGATGCTCCCGCCTTGTCGCACCTCGTCCCGCCAAGGAGCCCCGCTGTGACCCTGCAGCAGCAGATCGTCGGCACCGCCATGCAGATGACCGTATGCACCCTTCAGCCAGGTCAGACGGTGTACTGCGAGGCGGGGAAGTTCCTGTTCAAGACGTCGAACGTCACCATGGAGACCCGGCTGTCGGGACCTGGCGGTGTCCAGCCGGGCGGCGGCGCGTCCGGCGGCATGAGCGGCATGCTGCGCCAGGCGATGGGCACGGCCATGCAGGCGGGGCAGCGGGCGCTGGCGGGCGAGAGCCTCGCCTTCCAGTACTTCGCCGCGTCCGGCGGCGAGGGCACCGTCGGCTTCGCCGGGGTGCTGCCCGGTGAGATGCGGGCCCTGGAGCTGGACGGTTCGCGGGCCTGGTTCGCCGAGAAGGACGCCTTCGTGGCCGCCGAGTCGACCGTCCACTTCGGTATCGCCTTCCAGGGCGGACGGACCGGCCGCAGCGGCGGCCAGGGCTTCATCCTGGAGAAGTTCACGGGGCACGGCACGGTGATCATCGCGGGCGCGGGCAACTTCATCGACCTCAACCCGGCGGACTTCGGCGGCCGGATCGAGGTCGACACCGGCTGCATCGTCGCCTTCGAGGAGGGCATCGAGTACGGGGTGCAGCGGATCGGCGGCCTCGACCGGCAGGGGCTGATGAACGCGGTCTTCGGCGGCGAGGGGCTGTCGCTGGCCACCCTGGAGGGCAACGGCCGCGTCATCCTGCAGTCGATGACGATCGAGGGTCTGGCCAACGCGCTGAAGAAGGCTCAGGGCGGCGACAAGCAGGGGCCGACGGGCGGGCTGTTCTCCACCCACCAGGGCTGAGCGGCGTCCGTACGGGCCGGCCGGCCGGTCACCCGGGCCGATCGTGCCGGGCCCGCGCCGGTTCTCACACATCTTCCGTGACCGGTTAACTCCTGGAAAACAGTGTGTGGTTGGCATTGACGGGGCCAGGTCTACGCGCGTCATGGTGGTGTCCATGAGAACCCCACGTCTCACTCGTATCGGCGCGCTCGCCGTCCTCGCGGGCACCCTCCTCGTCGGCGGCCCGGCGGTCGCCGCCTCTCCCGCCGCCCTCGCCCCCACCTCCGCCGCCGTCGGCTCGTCCGCCACGGTGACGGTCAACGCGGTGGGCAGCATCTGCTATTCGGCGCTGCCGTCGCAGGCCCACCACACCCTCGACCTCATCGACGCGGGCGGGCCGTTCCCGTACTCGCAGGACGGCGTCGTGTTCCGGAACCAGGAACACCTGCTGCCCAGTCACACCAGCGGCTACTACCACGAGTACACCGTCGTCACGCCCGGGTCGCCGACCCGCGGCGCCCGCCGGATCATCACCGGCCAAGCGGTCGACGAGGACTACTACACCGCCGACCACTACGCGTCGTTCAAGCTGGTCGACTTCAGCTGCTGAGCATCCTTCCGGGTGCCTGGTGAGCGCCCTGCCGAGCAGCTGCCGATCCCTCTGCCCACCGCCTTCCGACCCCAGTGAGCGGGGCGGGCGCCGGACCTTCCTCCGGCGCCCGCCCCGCTCTTTCGCGTGTTACGGACCGGATACATCCCCGCGAACCGCAGGCCTCGGTGTCAGAGGCACCCGATAGCGTTCCAGGGAGACGATGATCCGCCCCCGTTCCACAGCACCGAGGAAGGACGGCGATCCGCCGTGTACCGCTGGGAGATCACCCGGGCCGCGCTGGCCCAGCGGGTTTTCGCCATCGTCCGCAGCGAGAGCTACGACCAGGCCGCCGCGGTGGCCGACACGTTGCTCTCGGCCGGGCTGACCACACTGGAGATCTCGCTCACCACACCCTTCGCGCTCGAAGCGGTGACCACCCTCGTCCGCGAGGTCGGCGATGACGCGATCATCGGCGCGGGCACCGTACTGGACGCCACCTCCGCCCGGATGGCCGTCGACGCCGGAGCCCGCTTCCTGGTGTCGCCGAGCCTGGACGAGGGCGTCCTACGGACCGGGCACCGCTACGGCGTCCCGGTCTTCCCCGGCGTGGCGACCCCCACCGAGATGGTCCGCGCCATGGAACTCGGCGCGGACGCGCTCAAGCTCTTCCCCGCCTCCGGCTACGCCCCCGGCTGGATCAAGGACGTGCGCGCCGCCCTTCCGCAGGCCGCGCTGCTGCCCGCCGGCGGCATCACGGTCGACACCGCGCCGGACTGGATCGCCGCGGGCGCCGTCGCCTGCGGGATGGGACCTGAGCTCACCGAAGGCGACCGCGACACCGTCGCCAAGCGGCTGACCGAGCTGCTGGCCCGCCTGGCGGACGCCCGCTGACCCCCTGACCACCGGACCCCCGGGTCCCCTGACCACCGGACCCCCGGGTCCCCTGACCTCCTGCCCGCTGTACTCCTCCGTGAGGGGGAGGCGCGCTCCGCCGACGGCCGGTTACCGTGCGGAGCAAGGCGAACCCGTCCGACCAGGGGGAGGTTATGGGCATGTCCGAGATCATCGATCTGACCGCCTACGGCGAGGAGTTCACCGCCGACCCGTACCCGATCTACGCCAAGCTGCGGGAGCAGGGCCCGGTCCATCGGGTCCGCACCGTCGACAACGGCGAGCTGTGGCTCGTCGTCGGCCATGAGGCGGTGCGCTCGGCGCTCGCCGACTCCCGGTTCAGCAAGAGCTGGCGCACCCTGGACCCGCTCGCCGAACCCGGCGCCATCAGCGCCAACATGCTGGAGGCCGACGCACCGCAGCACACCCGGCTCCGGAAGCTGGTGGCCAAGGAGTTCACCGCACGCCGTGTCGAGGCGCTGCGGCCCCGGGTCCAGGAGATCACCGACGAGCTGCTGGACGAGATGCTGCCGCTCGGCCGCGCCGACCTGGTGGACGCGCTCGCCTTCCCGCTCCCGATGACCGTCATCTGCGAACTGCTCGGCGTCCCGTCGCTGGACCGCGAAGCGTTCCGGCGCTGGTCCAACGTGATCGTCGGGCAGGCCGGCGCCGAGGCGGAGAACGCCGCGGTGGAGGCCATGGGCGCCTACCTGGTGGAGCTCATCGAGGACAAACGGTGCAGTGCCCCCGCCGACGACCTGATGAGCGCCCTGATCCGCACCCGGCACGAGGACGGCGACCAGCTGTCGGCCGAGGAACTCGTCGGGATGGCCTTCCTGCTCCTGGTCGCCGGGCACGAGACGACCGTCAACCTGATCTCCAACGGGGTACTGGCACTGCTCCGCCACCCCGGCCAGCTCGCCGAGCTGCGCGCCGACCCCTCGCTGCTGGACGGCGCGATCGAGGAGATGCTGCGCTACGACGGGCCCGTCGAGACCTCCACCTGGCGGTTCACCACCCAGCCCGTCGACATCGGCGGCACCGTCATCCCGAGCGGCGAGCCGGTCCTGGTGGCGCTGGCCTCAGCGGACCGCGACCCGGAACGCTTCGAGGAGCCCGACACCTTCGACATCCACCGCTCCGCCCAGGGCCATCTGGCGTTCGGCCACGGCATCCACTACTGCCTCGGCGCCCCGCTGGCCCGTATCGAGGGCCGGACCGCGATCCGCACCCTGCTGGAACGCTGCCCGGACCTGGCGCTCGACGCGGACCCCGCCACCCTGACCTGGCGCCGCGGCATGCTGATCCGCGGTGTCCACCGGCTGCCGGTGCGCTACTAGGTGCTGCCCGGCAACGCCACCGGTTCCGTCACCTGATGTGCGCGGACCTAGAATCGGTCCCGATCAAGGCATCAGCAACGCCGCTGACGCGCGTCCGAGTCGTATCGGGAGGCCCAGAAGTGTCCGTTGTCGCCGTGCCGGGTTCGAAGTCGGTCACCGCCAGAGCGCTGTTCCTGGCAGCCGCCGCCGAGGGCACGACCACGCTCCGCCGGCCGCTGCTCTCCGACGACACGGACGGCTTCGCCGAGGGGCTGACGAAGCTGGGCTACGCGGTCGAGCGGGAGCCGGACCGGTGGCGGATCGAGGGCCGGCCGGCCGGCCCCGCCGTCGGGCAGGCGGACGTGTACTGCCGTGACGCGGCCACCGCCGCCCGTTTCCTGCCCGCGCTCGCCGCCGCGGGACACGGCACGTACCGCTTCGACGCCTCCGCCCAGATGCGCCGCCGCCCCGTCGCCCCGCTCACCGACGCCCTGCGCCGGCTCGGCGTCGACCTGCGGCACGAGGAAGCGGAGGGCCATCTGCCGCTCACCGTCACCGCGCGCGGCATCAAGGGCGGCGACCTCGAACTCGACGCGAGCCTGTCGTCCCAGTTCCTCACCGCGATGCTGCTCGTCGCCCCGCTCACGGCCGAGGGTCTGCGGATCCGCGTCACCGGGCTCGTCTCCGCCCCGTACGTCGAGATCACCCTGGCGATGATGCGGAGCTTCGGCGTCGAGGTGCTGCGGGAGGGCGACACCCTCACCGTTCCGCCCGGCGGCTACCGCGCCACCGACTACGACATCGAGCCCGACGCCTCCACCGCGAGCTACTTCTTCGCCGCCGCCGCGCTGACCGGCGCCTCCGCGACCGTCCCCGGCCTGGGCGCGGACGCGCTCCAGGGCGATCTGCGCTTCGTCGACATCCTGCGGCGGATGGGCGCGGAGGTGGAGACCGGAGCGGACGCCACCACCGTCACCGGCACCGGGCGGCTGTCCGGGGTCACCGTCAACATGCGCGACATCTCCGACACCATGCCGACCCTCGCCGCCATCGCGCCGTTCGCCGACGGCCCGGTGCGGATCGAGGACGTCTACAACACCCGCGTCAAGGAGTGCGACCGGCTGGACGCGTGTGCGGAGAACCTCCGCCGGCAGGGCATCCGGGTCGAGACCGGACGCGACTGGATCGAGATCCACCCCGGCACGCCCGTCGCCACCGAGATCACCTGCCACGGGGACCACCGCATCGCCATGAGCTTCGCCGTCGCCGGGCTGCGCACCCCGGGTGTCACGTTCGACGACCCGGGATGCGTGAAGAAGACCTTCCCCAAGTTCCACGAGGCGTTCGCGGCGCAGCGCCGCACCTGGGGCGTCTGAGTCCTCGTCCGGGACGAGGGCTCGGTCAGGGTCCGCGGCTCAACGCGCGCTGTACTCGGTGAGCGCCAGCCGCAGGGTCTCGCGCATGAGCTTCACGCCGACGGCGATGCACTCCTCGTCGACGTCGAACCGCCCGCTGTGCAGGTCGTAGGCGGTCGCCCGGCCGCGGGGCCGGACCCCGAGCCGGGCCAGGCCGCCGGGCACGGATTCCAGGTACCAGGCGAAGTCCTCGCCGCCGAGGCTCTGCGGGGTCTCGTAGCGCGCACCGGGTTCGAGGGCCGACGTGACCGCCGCGTCGAACACCCGCATAGCGTCCGGGTCGTTGGTGACCGCGGGCGCCACCTGGTTGAAGTCGGCGTTGAACGTCACCCCGTACGGGGAGACGATCGCGGAGGCCAGCCGCTCGAACAGTTCCGGTACCGCCGCCCACGCCTCCCGGCTCAGCGACCGCACCGTCCCCAGGGATGTGACGCGCTCCGGCCGGCCGTCGGGTCCGGGCACGCTGTTCACCGTCCCGAACACCGCCGAGGCGACCATCGCGGCGCCTGGGGGCAGCGCGTTCTGCAGGGCGGTCGGGAGGTCGGTGATGAGCTTGGCCATCACCATCACCAGGTCCGCGGGATGGGCTCCGGGCGCGGTGCCGGCCGGCGGCTGGGTGATCTGGATGTCGAAGGCGGTCAGGCTGGAGGTGATCGGCCCGGTGCGGATCCCGACCCGGCCCACCTCGCCCGCGGGATCGCAGTGCAGGGCGTAGATGACCGCCACGTCCTTGAGCACCCCGGCCGCGATGGCGTCGTGGGCGCCGCTGGGTACGGCCTCCTCCGCGGGCTGGAAGATGAACCGGGCCCGCCCCTCGATCGCTTCGGGCGCCTGGGCGAGCCCCAGTGCCACCCCGAGCATGATCGTGGTGTGCACGTCGTGCCCGCAGGCGTGACACGTCCCGGGCTGGGTGGACCGGTACGGGACCTCCTTCTCGTCCGCGACGGGCAGCGCGTCGATGTCGGCGCGCAGCGCCACGAGCGGGCCGCGGCCGTCACCGATGTCGCAGTACAGGCCGGTGCCGCCGGGAAAGATCTGCGGCGCGAGACCGGCGGCCGTGAGCTGCTCGGCGATGAAGGCGGTGGTGCCGAACTCCTTGCGCGCCGTTTCCGGGTGCGCGTGGATGTGGCGGCGGATCTGCACCAGGCGGTCGAACCTGTCGGGATTCATGACTATCCAGTTCCAGCGGTGACGGAGTCTTCCAGCGGTGACGGAGGTCGTAGCGCGGACGCCCGCTGCTCGACGGCGTCATCGTATGCGAGCCGGGCGGGCCGCCGGGTGCGGTGCGCCCACCCGACAACTCCCGTGGTGAGAAGGCCCGTTGGGGTGACGGATACCTGCGGGGGCCGTGCGGGAGCCGGTACGCCGGGTGATTCGGGCGGCGGATATCCCGCGAAGGTGTGACCGTCCACCCGTCAGTTCGATTCTTCCGGCGCCGCCGGCTGGACCGGGAGCCGGTCGAGGACGACACCGAAGGAGTCGCGGTAGACGGCGAGCAGTTCGTCCTGCTCCAGGTCCTGTTCGTGCCGTTCGTCGCCCTCGGTGGTGATGAGGGAGGTGCCGCTGAGGGTGATCCGGCCGGTCGGCGTGAGCAGCGAGCAGACCAGCGACCGGGTGAAGTGGGACGCGGGGGAGGTGCGCTGCCACCAGCAGGTCGGTTCGAAGTCGGCGAGTTCGCGGGGGCGTTGCTCCAGCCGGTACTCCGCTACGCCGTCCTTGAGGATGTCGACGTCACCGTCCGGCGCGTCGGCGACACGGAAGACACCGCTGGGGTCCGACTGGTCCTCGCGGCTGTCCAGCCGGATCGGGTGCTGGGTGAACCGGCCGAAACCGACGTCCACCAGCCAGGAGCCGGAGGCCTCGACGCGCAGCGCCAGATGGTCGAAGGGCGGGCCGAGGACCCCGTCCTTGTCGAAGACCCGGGCGGCGAACAGGCTCACCGGGTACCCGAGCTCCGTCAGCAGCGCACCGAACAGACCGTTGAGTTCGTAGCAGAAGCCGCCCCGCCGGGCCCCGACGACCTTGGCGTGGAGCGCCTCCCGCGTCAGCACGATCTCCTCGCCGAGATGGATCGAGAGGTTCTCGAACGGCACGGTGAGCAGATGACGAAGCTGCAGGTCGCGCAGCGCGGCGGCGTCGGGTATTGCGGGGCGGTCGGCCCCGATGCGCGAGAGGTAGGCGTCGGCCTGTGATGCGTCCATGACGCAGTTATCCCTCAGCGTTCCTCCGGGCGCCAAACGGAACCCGGGTGGCCGGTCACAGGTGGTGCCGCTGGCCGCGCTTCGCCCGCTCGTACTCCGCGCGGGCCCGGCGGGCGGCCGGCCGGTCGGAGACCTCGGCGACGGCCACGTCCCACCAGGCGCCGGAGGCCGGTTCCCCGCCCGTGCCCGGCCCGGTCTCGACGTACACG
The DNA here is from genome assembly GCF_027158125.1 of Streptomyces sp. H39-C1. Taxonomy (NCBI): domain Bacteria; kingdom Bacillati; phylum Actinomycetota; class Actinomycetes; order Kitasatosporales; family Streptomycetaceae; genus Streptomyces; species Streptomyces sp. H39-C1. The sequence continues at coordinate 34,746 of NZ_JAPVLS010000015.1, read as the reverse complement.
GCCGTCGCGCGGTCCGAGGCGCGGGCCGTGGCCAGCGCCTCGCGCAGCTCCTTGACGGTGCGGGCGGTCAGGACGTCCAGGCCGAGGCTGGCGGCGTTGGCGGCCAGGTCGACGGGGAGCGGATCGCCGGTGAACGTGCCGTCCGGGGCCCGGAACCGGTAGGCGGTGCCGTAGCGCTCGGCGCCGACCGAGTCCGACAGTCCGCCGATGGAGGCGTAGCCGTGGTTCTGCACGATCACGAGGTTGATGTTGACGCCCTCCTGGACCGCGGTGACGATCTCGGTGGGCAGCATCAGATACGTGCCGTCGCCGACGAGGGCGAACACCTCGCGGTCGGGCGCGGCGAGCTTCACCCCGATCGCGGCGGGGATCTCGTAGCCCATGCAGGAGTAGCCGTACTCGACGTGGTACTGCTTCGGGTCGCGGGACCGCCAGAACTTGTGCAGGTCGCCGGGGAGCGAGCCGGCCGCGTTGATGACCACGTCGCGGTCCTGGAGCACCTCCGCCAGGGCGCCCAGCACCTGGGTCTGCGAGGGGAGGCTGTCGCCCGCGTCGCCGCCCGGCCGGAAGACGGCGTCGGTGGCGCGCTGCCACTCCGCGACGCCCCGGTCGTGCCGGGACAGGTCCACCCGGTGGCCGGCCAGGGCGGCGGTGAGCGCCTCGATACCGGACCGGGCGTCGGCGACCAGGGCGGTGCCCGCCATCTTGTGCGCGTCGAACGCGGTGATGTTCAGGTTGACGAAGCGCACGTCCGGGTGGGCGAACAGCGAGTTCGACGCGGTGGTGAAGTCCGTCCAGCGGGTGCCGATGCCGAGGACGACATCGGCCTCGCGGGCGGCGGCGTTGGCCGGCCCGGTGCCGGTGTGGCCGATCCCGCCCAGCGCCTGCGGGTGGTCGAAGCGCAGCGAGCCCTTCCCCGCTTGGGTCTCGGCCACCGGGATTCCGGTGGCCGCGGCGAACTCGCGCAGCGCGTCGGTGGCCTCGGAGCCGATCACACCGCCGCCCGCCACGATCAGCGGGCGTTCGGCGGACCGCAGCAGCTCCGCGGCCTCGTCCAGCGCCGCCGCGTCCGGCTGCGGACGGCGTACGTGCCAGACCCGCTGCTCGAACAGCTCGGCCGGCCAGTCGTACGCCTCGGCCTGGACGTCCTGGGGCAGCGCCAGGGTGACCGCGCCGGTGTCCACCGGATCGGTCAGGACGCGCATCGCCTGCAGCAGGGAGGGCGCGAGCATCTCCGGGCGCCAGATCCGGTCGAAGTAGCGGGAGACCGGCCGCAGCGTGTCGTTGACGGACATGTCGTACGCCCACGGCACCTCCAGCTGCTGCAGCACCGGATCGGCGGGGCGGGTCGCGAACACGTCGCCGGGAAGCAGCAGTACCGGCACGCGGTTGATGGTGGCCAGGGCCGCACCGGTGACGAGGTTGGTGGCGCCGGGCCCGATGGAGGTGGTGCAGGCCATCGTGGACAGCCGGTTGTTCATCCGGGCGAAGCCGACCGAGGCGTGCACCATCGCCTGCTCGTTGCGGCCCTGGTAGTACGGCATGACATCGTGGCCGGTCTGCAGCAGGGCCTGGCCGACCCCGGCGACGTTGCCGTGGCCGAAGATGCCCCAGGTCCCGGCGATCAGCCGGCGGCATACGCCGTCCCGTTCGGTGTGCTGGACGGTGAGGAAGCGGACGAGGGCCTGGGCGACGGTGAGCCTGACGGTGGTCGTCATGGGCGCGGTTCCTCCACTGATGCGGTCTCCACAGGTGCGGTGTACAGCGGCAGTCGCGGGTCCACGGACTGTGCGGCCCAGCTGCCGCGTACCCAGGCGTGCGCGGGGTCGTCACAGATCAGCCAGGCCCGGTCGGCGCCGGGCCCGGCCATCACGTTCAGGTAGTACATGTCGTAGCCGGGGACGGCCATGCTCGGGCCGTGCCAGCCGTCGGGGATCAGTACGGCGTCGCCGCCGCGCACTTCGGCGAGCACGTCGGTCCGTCCGGCGCCGGAGGGGTAGACCCGCTGGTAGCCCATCGCCCCCGGGCCGCCCGCCAGCTCGAAGTAGTAGATCTCCTCCAGCTCGGACTCCGTCGCGCTCGCCTCGTCGTGCTTGTGCGGCGGGAACGACGACCAGTTGCCGCCGGGGGTGAGCACCTCGACCGCGATGAGCCGGTCGCAGTCGAAGACCCCGGCCGCCGCGAAGTTGTTGACCTGACGGCTCGCGCCGCCCGCGCCGCGCAGCTCCACCGGCACGCCGGAGGCGGGCCCGTAACGGGCAGCGAGCCGCCGCTCGCAGCGGGCCCCGGTGAGCGCGAAGCGGCCGCCGGCCCGGCTGGTGAGCACCGTGCGCGCGTCCCGCGGCACATACGCGAAGTCGCTGACGCCGCTGAACACGTCGGGCCTGCCGCGCAGTTCGAAGACCTCGTCGTCGACGGCGACCGAGCAGCCGCCCGCCAGCGGCAGCACGATCCACTCGCTGTCACCGCTGTCGAGGGTGCGCGTTTCGCCGGGCGCCAGCGTCAGCACCCGCAGCGAGCTGTAGCCCCAGCCGGCGCCCTCTGGGTCCACCCACAGGTCGTAGCCGTCGCGGGCGGCGCTCGCGGCCGGTACGTGCCCGGCCAGCCGCGTGGGCCCGCCGCCCGGCGTCATCGGGCGTTCTCCGGCGCGGACGGGCTGCGGTCGACCAGCGACACGGCGGTGTCGATGGCCTTCGCCACGTCGCCGTCGTCCGGGAAGAGCATGGTGCGGCCGAGGATCAGACCGCGCACCTGCGGTATCCGCAGCGCCTTCTGCCAGGCCGCGTACCGCTCGTCGGGACCGCCGGTGCCCTCGCCGCCGAGCAGCAGGGTGGGCAGGGTCGTCGAGGCCATCATGCGCTCCATCTCGTCGACGACCGGGACCTTCAGCCAGGTGTACGCGGAGGTGCTGCCCAGGCCCTGGGCGATGTTGTTGACGTAGATCTGCGCGTCGGGCTCCAGGATGTTGACGACCCGCCCGGCCACCCGGTGGGTACGGAACGGTTCGACGAGCGCCAGCAGCCGGCGCGCGGCGAGCGTGTGCACCGCGTGCGAGCAGCCGGCCAGCGTGTCGGCCGTGCCGGGGTCCTCCGGGTCGATCCGCAGCAGCACCTTGCCGCCGTCGAGGCCGGCCGCCGCGATACCGGGTGCGTCGTAGCCGGTGAAACGGTCGTCGAGCTCGAAGGACGCGCCGGGCAGCCCGCCGCGGTTCATCGACCCCAGGACGAGCTTGCCGTCGAGGGCGCCGAGCAGCATCAGGTCCTCGACCAGGTCGGCCGTGCCGAGGAAGCCGTCCACCCCGGGGCGCGCCAGCGCCTCGACGCACCGCGCCAGCAGCTCGTGGCGGTCGCCCATCGCCGTCGGGTCGCCGCCCGCCGCGACGGCGCCGCGCGCGGGATGGTCGGCGGCCAGCACGAACAGCGGGCGGGCGAGCCGGGACGGGTCGAAGGGCGTGCGCTGCGCGCAGGCCAGCCGGATCGCGTCCGGCGCGGACGCCCGCAGCCGGGTGATCTCGTCGACCGAGGACGCGAGCGGCGCGGGGCGCCGGTCGACCGCGGACGACTGGGTCTGGGCCTCGGGAACGGGCGCGAAGGGCCGTACGGGGCGGGATTTCGCGGTCATACGCGGGACCTCTTCGTTTCGGCGTCGACGGCCGCTTGCCGCGCCTGTCGCGTGAGAAGAGCCTCCACCTCGGAGAGGGTCGGCATGGCGTCGGCACAGGCGTGCCGTGAGGCGACCAGCGCGCCGGCCGCGTTGGCGGTGCTGATCACACGGGACAGCGGCCGGCCGGCCAGCAGACCGGCGCACAGCGCGCCGCCGAAGGCGTCACCCGCGCCGAGGCCGTTGACCACCTCGACCGGTACCGGCGGGAAGGAGACGCTCTCGGTCGCGGTGCGGGCCAGCACTCCATCCGGTCCCTGCTTGACGACGGCGAGGCGCACCCCGCGGTCCAGCAGCAGTTCGGCGGCCCGGTCCGGATCGCTGGTGCCCACCGCGACCTGCGCCTCCTCGCGGTTGCCGACCGCGACCGTCGCGTACCGCAGGGCCCGTGCGTACAGTTCGGGCGCCTCGGCCGGGTCGGCCCAGAAGCCGGGCCGCCAGTCGAGGTCGAAGTACACCTCGCGGCCGGCCCGTTCCTCCAGCGCGGCGAAGAGGGTGGAGCGGGTCGGCTCGACGGCGAGCGCGGAGCCGGTGATCCACAGCACCCGCGCGTCGCGGACCGCCGCGCGGTCCAGCCGTTCCGGTTCCAGGCACTGGTCCGGGGCGACGGGGCGCCGGTAGAAGTAGAGCGGGAAGTCGTCGGGCGGGAAGATCTCGCAGAACACGACCGGCGTCTGCAGTCCCGGCACCGTGGTCACCAGCGCGTCGTCCACCCCGAAGCCGCGCAGCGCGCCGCGTACGTACCCGCCGAACGGATCGTCCCCGACACCGGTGAGGACCGCGGTCCGCAGGCCGTAACGCGCCGCGGCCACCGCGACGTTGGTCGCGGTGCCGCCGAGGTACTTGGCGAACGTGCGGACGTCGGCGAGGCCGACGCCGGTCTGCTCGGGGTACAGGTCCACGCCCACCCGGCCGACGGTGATCACGTCGTACGGGGTGCCCGGTGCCCGCGCGGTCTCCGGGGCGGTCACAGCGCGGCCAGCCAGTCCAGCGAGGCCCGTACGTCGTCGACGGGGCCGCCGCCGGGCGGCGGTTCCGCGGTGAGCACGGCGTCCTGCTCCATGACGTACCAGCCCGCGTACCCCGCGTCCTCCAGTGCGCCGATGAGGGCGGCGAGGTCGATGTCGCCCTGCCCCAGCGGCTGGTAGAGATTACGGTCCACGGCTTCGGTGTAGGAGGTGCGCCCGTCGTGCACGGCCGCCGCCGCGCCCTCGTCCACGTCCTTGAGATGGACGTGGACCACCCGGCCGGCCGCCCGGCGGGCCAGTGCCACCGGGTCGGTGCCGCCGACGAGCAGATGCCCGGTGTCCAGGCACAGCCCGGTCCAGCTGCCCTCCAGGACCCGGTCGACGTCCTCCGGGCCCTCCACCATCGTGCCGACGTGCGGATGCAGGGCGGCGGTGATCCCGGCGGCCGCGGCGAGCGCCGCGACCCGGTCGAGATTGGCCAGCAGGGTCTTCCAGCCGAGCGTGTCCAGCTCGGGGCGGGCGTCGTAGCCGTCCTGCCCGGTCGCGGCGGCGAGCACCAGGGTTCCGGCGCCCGCCGCGGTGAAGGCGGCCAGCGCGGTGCGCACCTCCGGCAGTGGATCGGTCGCCGGATCGTGCAGCACGACCGGGACGAAGCCGCCGACGGCCGTCATCCCGCGCGCCGCGAGCAGCGGGCCCGGCAGGAAGCCGTCGGGTCCGAACTCGGTCGCGGTCAGCCCGAGCGCCGCCATCTCGTCCAGTACCCGCTCGGGCGTCAACTGGTGCCCCCAGCCCGGCACTTCGCACACGCCCCAGGAGATCGGCGCCGCGGCCACCCGGTCGAGCCTCATGCGCTCACCTCCGCGGTGCGTGCCGTGGTGCCGGCGAGCAGTTCGGCGCGGGCCGCGATCTCGGCGACCGCGACCGGCCGCCGCTCGCGCCGCGACACCTCGCACGCCTCGGCGACGAGCAGGGCGCGCAGCGCCTCGCGTCCCGGGCAGGGGTTGGCGCTCTCGCCGCGGGCCACCCGGACGAAGGTGTCCAGCTCGGCGCGGTAGGCGGGGGCGAAGCGCTCCAGGAAGCCGGGCCACGGGGCGGGGACGCTGCTCGCGGCGCCGGGCTCGACGGAGGTGACGGGGGTGCGGGCGTCGACACCCACGGCGATCTGGTCGTCGGTGCCGGCCAGCTCCATCCGGACGTCGTAGCCGGCGCCGTTGTAGCGGGTCGCGGTGGCGGTGGCGAGCACTCCGCCCTCCAGGGTGAGCAGGGTCGCCGCGGTGTCGGCATCGCCCGCGGTGCGGAAGAAGTCCGCGCCGCCGTTGGCGCCGGTCGCGTACACCTCCAGGATCTCGCGGCCGGTGACCCAGCGCAGGATGTCGAAGTCGTGGATCAGGCAGTCGCGGTACAGGCCGCCGGAGAGCGGGATGTAGTCGGCGGGCGGCGGGGCCGGGTCGGAGGTGACGGCCCGCACGGTGTGCAGCCGGCCGAGCCTGCCGGACCGTACGGCCTCGCGCGCCGCCAGGTATCCGGCGTCGAACCGTCGCTGGAAGCCCATCTGCAGCGTCGTGCCGGCCGCTTCGACCGAGCGCAGCGCGGCGACGGTGCCGGCCAGGTCCACGGCGATCGGCTTCTCGCAGAAGACCGGCAGGCCCGCCCGTGCGGCCCGTTCGATGAGGGTGGCGTGTGCCGCGGTGGCGGAGGCGATCACCACCGCGTCGACCCCGGAGGTGAAGACGGCGTCCACCGAGTCCGCGGCGGTGGCGCCGGTCCGTGCGGCGACCTCGGCGGCCCGGCCGGGGTCGGCGTCCGCGACGAGCAGTTCCCCGACGTCCGGGTGTGCCCGTAGCGCTACGGCGTGGAAGGCCCCGATCCGACCGGCCCCGAGAAGTCCCATTCGCATACCTGGCCCTGCCCCTTCCAGGAAGGTGATCTTCCGGAGGCCGCCGCCCGACGGACTCGGCACCTCCGGCTGATACGGCTTGCGTGCCCTGCGGGACCAACCTCCCGCGAGCCGTCACCGCCTGTCAATAGTTTGTCCGGACATACGGACTTCCCGTCATGGCAACCTGCCGATACGCTCCCATCGTGCCCAGTCCCGACCCCGCACCGCTCCGTCTCAGCGTCGACCGCTCGAGCCCGGTCCCGCTGTACTTCCAGCTTGCCCAGCAACTGGAGAGCGCCATCGAGACCGGCGGGCTCGCCCCCGGCAGCCTGCTGGGGAACGAGATCGAGCTGGCCGGCCGGCTCGGTCTGTCCCGGCCCACTGTGCGCCAGGCCATCCAGTCCCTCGTGGACAAGGGGCTGATGGTGCGCCGCCGCGGGGTCGGCACCCAGGTGGTGCACAGCCAGGTCAAGCGCCCGCTGGAGTTGAGCAGCCTCTACGACGACCTTCTCGCCGCGGGCCAGCGTCCCGCCACCCGGGTGCTGCGCAACTCCGTCGCGCCCGCCTCCGCGCAGGCCGCGGCCGCGCTCGGGGTGCCGGAGGGCAGCGAGGTCGTGGTGGTGGAGCGGCTGCGGCTGGCCCACGGCGAGCCCATGGCGCACCTGACGAACCACCTGCCGCCCGATCTGCTGCCGTTGAGCACCGCCGACCTCGAGGCCACCGGCCTGTACCGGCTGATGCGCGGCGCGGGCATCACGCTGCACAGCGCCCAGCAGACCGTCGGCGCGCGGGCGGCGACCGCGGAGGAGGGCCGGCTGCTGGCCGAGCCGGAGGGCGCGCCGCTGCTGACGATGCAGCGCACCACGTACGACGCCAAGGGGCGGGCGGTGGAGTTCGGATCGCACATCTACCGGGCTTCGCGCTACGCGTTCGAGTTCCGGCTGCTGGTCCGTACCTAGCCACGAACGTAAGAATGTCTGTACAAAGTCTTGACGCTGCACCCCGGCCCCGATTAGAAACCACCCCGTGCCGTACACCGGACCGGACCCGGGCGGCCGGAGGAAAAGGCGGACCCACGATGGCACGCAGGCGTACGGCTCTGTCCGCGGCGGCACTCGCCCTGGCGATATCGCTCGCCGCCGCCGGATGCAGCAGCTCCGGGGGCAAGAAGACCGAGGAGAAGGACGCCACGAGCGCGGTGAACGGGGCGGGCACCCCGCAACTCACCATCGCCATGGTCACCCATTCGGGTGAGGGCGACACGTTCTGGGACATCGTCCAGAAGGGCGCGAAGCAGGCCGCGGCGAAGGACAACGTGAAGTTCCTCTACTCCAACAACAAGGAGGGGAACGAGCAGGCCCAGCTCGTCCAGACCGCGATCGACCAGAAGGTCGACGGGATCATCGTGACGCTGGCCAAGCCCGACGCGCTCAAGGCGGTGCTGCAGAAAGCCGTCCAGGCCGGCATCCCCGTCATCAGCATCAACTCCGGCTCCCAGTTCTCCGCCGCCTACGGCGCGCTGAGCCACATCGGCCAGGACGAGGCGGTGGCCGGCGAGGCGGTCGGCGACGAGATGACCAAGCGGGGCCTGAAGAAGGCGCTGTGCGTCATCCACGAGCAGGGAAACGTTTCTCTCGAACAGCGCTGCGACGGCGCCGCGAAGACCTTCAAGGGCTCGATGCAGAAGCTCTACGTCACCGGCACGAACATGCCCGACGTGCTCTCCTCCGTCACCTCCAAGCTCCAGGCGGACAAGTCCATCGACGCCATCCTGACCCTGGGCGCGCCCTTCGCCGCCACCTCCGTGCAGGCCGTCCAGCAGACCAAGGCCAAGGTCGAGGTCGACACCTTCGACCTCAACGCGGCCGTGGTCAAGCAGCTCAAGAGCAAGGAGGTCGGCTTCGCCGTCGACCAGCAGCCCTACCTCCAGGGCTACCTCGCGGTGGACGAGCTGTGGCTCTACAAGACCAACGGCGACGTCATCGGCGGCGGCCGGCCGGTGCTGACCGGCCCCGCCCTCGTCACCGACAAGGACGTGCCGCAGCTGGAGAAGTACACCCAGCGCGGTACCCGATGACAGCGGCCACGTTCCCCTTGACAGATACTTGGGCCGCCGGGGCTGATCATCGAGCCCCCGGCGGCACCGGGATCCGCAGGGAAGGGCAAGGCTTCGTGGCGATGGCTAAGACGGGGACGCGCGCGATCGGCGCACTGCTGGCGGCGGTGCTCGGGGCCTCACTGGCGGGGTGCAGCAGCACGGGCGGCAAGCGCGCCGAGGAACGGGCCGCGCAGTCCGCGGGCGGCGGCTCGGGCGTCGACACGCCCAAGTGGACGGTGGCCATGGTCACCCACTCGGGCGCCGGCGACACCTTCTGGGACATCGTCCAGAACGGTGCCAAGCAGGCCGCCCGCAAGGACAACATCAAGTTCGTCTACTCCAGCAGCAACCAGGCGAACGAGCAGGCGCAGCTCGTCCAGGCCGCCATCGACCAGCACGTCGACGGCCTGGTGGTCACCCTCGCCAAGCCCGACGCGATGAAGGACGTCGTCGCCAAGGCGGTGAAGGCCGGCATCCCCGTCATCACCATCAACTCCGGCTCCGACCAGTCCAAGGCCTTCGGGGCACTCAGCCACATCGGCCAGGACGAGAAGATCGCCGGCCAGGCCGTCGGCGACGAGCTGGACAAGCGCGGGAAGAAGCACGCCATCTGCGTGCTGCATGAGCAGGGCAACGTCGGCCACGAGGACCGCTGCGCCGGGGCGAAGGAGACCTTCGCCGGGACGATGGACAACCTCAACGTCGACGGCACCAACATGCCCGACGTGCAGTCCACGATCCAGGCCAAGCTCCAGGCCGACAAGTCCATCGACGCGGTCGTCACCCTTGGCGCGCCGTTCGCGGCCACCGCCGTCAAGGCCAAGCAGCAGGCGTCGAGCTCCGCCGAGGTCGACACCTTCGACCTCAACGCACAGGTCGCCACGGCGCTGGCCGCCGGCACGATCGGCTTCGCCGTCGACCAGCAGCCCTATCTGCAGGGCTACGAGGCCGTGGACCTGCTCTGGCTCTACCGCTACAACGCAGACGTCCTGGGCGGCGGGAAGCCGGTGCTCACCGGCCCGCAGATCCTGACGCAGAAGGACGCCGCCGCGCTGGCGAAGTACACCGAACGGGGGACGCGATGACACCGGCCACCACACTGGAGAAGCCCGCGGGCCAGGACGGTCCGGACCCCGGCGGCAAGGCCGCGGACGACCGGCTGGTGCACCGCTCGCTGGCGCGCCGGCTGATGGGCCGCCCCGAACTGGGCTCGGTCGTCGGCGCCGCGGCCGTCTTCATCTTCTTCTCGGTCGCCGCCGACTCGTTCCTGCAGTGGTCCAGCTTCGGGACCGTGCGGTACGCCGCCTCGACCATCGGCATCATGGCGGTGCCCGTCGCCCTGCTGATGATCGGCGGCGAGTTCGACCTGTCGACCGGTGTGATGGTCACCAGCTCCGCGCTGGTGTCCTCGATGTTCAGCTACCAGATGACGGCGAACGTCTGGGCGGGCGTCGCGGTGTCGCTGGTGGTCACCCTGGCCATCGGCTTCTTCAACGGGTTCCTGCTGACCCGCACCAAACTGCCCAGCTTCATCATCACGCTCGGCACCTTCCTGATGCTCACCGGGCTGAACCTGGGCTTCACCAAGCTCATTAGCGGCACGGTCAGCACCAAGTCCATCGCCGACATGGAGGGGTTCGACTCGGCGCGGGTGCTCTTCGCCTCGCACCTCACCATCGGTGACATCGACCTGAAGGTCACCATCCTGTGGTGGGCGGCCCTGGTCGCCGTCGCCACCTGGGTGCTGCTGCGCACCCGGGCCGGGAACTGGATCTTCGCCGTCGGCGGCGGCGCGGACGCCGCCCGCGCGGTCGGCGTCCCGGTGTCCCGCACCAAGATCGGCCTGTACATGGCGGTCGCGTTCTGCGCCTGGATCTCCGGCCAGCACCTGCTCTTCTCGTTCGACGTGGTGCAGTCGGGCGAGGGTGTCGGCAACGAGTTCCTCTACATCATCGCGGCCGTCATCGGCGGCTGTCTGATGACCGGCGGCTACGGGTCGGCGATCGGCTCCGCCGTCGGCGCGTTCATCTTCGGCATGACGAGCAAGGGCATCGTGTACGCCCAGTGGAATCCGGACTGGTTCAAGTTCTTCCTCGGGGCCATGCTGCTGCTGGCCACGCTGCTGAACGCATGGGTCCGCAAGCGGGCGGAGGCGACCGCATGAGCGCGCTGGTGAAGCTCACCGACGTGAGCAAGTACTACGGCAACATCAGGGCCCTGGAAGCGGTCTCCCTCGAAGTGCACGCCGGTGAGATCACCTGCGTGCTGGGCGACAACGGCGCGGGCAAGTCCACCCTCATCAAGATCATCTCGGGTCTGCACCAGCACGACGCGGGCACCTACGAGGTCGACGGCGAGCCAGTGCGCCACAGCTCGCCGCGTGAGGCCCTCGACCACGGCATCGCGACCGTCTACCAGGACCTCGCGGTGGTGCCGCTGATGCCGGTGTGGCGGAACTTCTTCCTCGGCTCCGAGCCCACCAAGGGCCGTGGACCGCTCCGCCGGCTCGACGTGCGCACGATGCGCGAGACCACCCGCAGTGAGCTGCTGCGGATGGGCATCGACCTGCGCGACGTGGACCAGCCCATCGGCACCCTGTCCGGCGGTGAACGGCAGTGTGTCGCCATCGCCCGCGCCGTCTACTTCGGGGCGAAGGTGCTGGTCCTCGACGAGCCGACGGCGGCGCTCGGCGTCAAGCAGTCCGGCGTCGTCCTCAAGTACGTCGCCGCCGCGCGCGACGCCGGGCTCGGTGTGGTCCTGATCACCCACAACCCGCACCACGCCTTCCTCGTCGGCGACCGGTTCGTCCTGCTGAAGCGCGGCGCGATGGCCGGGAGCTATGCCAAAACGGGCATTACGCTGGAAGAACTGACCCGCCAGATGGCGGGCGGCAGCGAGCTGGAGCAGCTCAGCCACGAGCTCGCCCGCGAGGGCTGACCCAGCCCGTGCTGCGCGGGGTACGTCCCCGGTGCGGCACAATCGGCACGACAGCCACCGATCCGGAGACGACCCTTGCCAGCAGCGTCACGCAGCGACCGATCAGCATTCCAGCGCAAGGGCGCCGCCCGTGCGACGGTGCTGCAGACCGTCGGCCGCCGGGAGCGCCGCTCCCATCTGACGGCGCCGAGGGTGCCGACGGTCGGCATCGACATCGGCGGCACCAAGGTGGCGGCCGGGGTCGTGGACCCGGACGGCAACATCCTGGAGCAGCTCAGGACCGAGACACCGGACCGGAGCAAGAGCCCCAAGGTCGTCGAGGACACCATCGTCGAGCTGGTGCTGGACCTGTCGGAGCGGCACGACGTGCACGCGGTCGGCATCGGCGCCGCCGGCTGGGTCGACGCCGACCGCTCCCGGGTGCTCTTCGCCCCGCACCTGTCCTGGCGCGACGAACCGCTGCGCGACCGGCTGGAGGAACGGCTGCTGGTGCCGGTCATGGTCGACAACGACGCCAACACCGCGGCCTGGGCCGAATGGCGCTTCGGCGCCGGCCGCGGCCAGGACGACCTCGTCATGATCACGCTGGGTACCGGCATCGGCGGCGCCATCCTGGAGGACGGCCACGTCAAGCGCGGCCGCTACGGCGTGGCCGGCGAGTTCGGCCATATGCAGGTCGTCCCCGGCGGCCACCGCTGCCCCTGCGGCAACCGCGGCTGCTGGGAGCAGTACAGCTCGGGCAACGCGCTGGTCCGCGAGGCCCGCGAGATGGCCGCCGCCGAGTCGCCCGTCGCGTACGGGATCATCGACCGGGTCGGCGGCAACATCGGCGACATCACCGGACCGCTGATCACGCAGCTGGCCCGGGAGGGCGACGCGATGTGCATCGAGCTGCTCCAGGACATCGGCCAGTGGCTCGGCGTCGGCATCGCCAACCTCGCCGCCGCGCTGGACCCGTCCTGCTTCGTCATCGGCGGTGGCGTCAGCGCCGCCGACGACCTGCTCATCGGCCCGGCCCGGGACGCCTTCCGCCGCAACCTCACCGGGCGCGGCTACCGCCCCGAGGCCCGCATCGTGCAGGCCGAGCTGGGCAACGAGGCCGGGCTGGTCGGCGCCGCCGACCTCGCCCGGCTGGTCGCCCGGCGGTTCCGCCGCGCCAACCGGCGCCGTGTCGAGCGCTACGAGCGCTTCGTCCGGGCGGCGGGCCGATGAGCGTCGACCGCCCGCACAGCAGGCCGCTGCGCCAGGTGCCCCGCTGGGTCCAGTGGACCGTCGTCCCGCTGCTGATCCTGGTACCCGTCGGCTATGTGATCGTCTCCGCCGAGCAGAGCCGCAACAGCGGCCAGGACAAGGAGGAGTCGGCGGCCGCCAAGCACCTGACGTGGGACTGGCCCAGCCAGGTGCAGCGCCGGATATACCAGGTGCCGGTCCCGCTGGACTGGACGCGGAAGATCGCCTACATGGAGACGAACAACTGGAACACGAGCGCGCTCTACGTCCAGTTCACGTCCACCGCGGGCGGGCTCGACACCTTCCTCGCGCAGCTGGGCACCAGCCGCTCCGCGCTGAAGCCGGGCGACGTCACCATCACCCCCGACCAGGCGAAGGTGCCCGGCTGGCTCTTCCGGCCGGGCCACGACTGGGGCGGAGTGTCGACGACCCAGCACGGTGACAAGCCGGACCACGACATCACCGTCGACCTCAGCGATCTGGACCATCCCGTCGTGTACATCGTCTCCACGATCAACTTCTGACGGAACCATCCCCCCACGCGCCCGCCCCACCGGTCGGAGGCGGGCGCCCGCACGGGTCCTGGCGGGCCGCGGGGGGCGGGTGACCAGCCGCTTCCCGTCACTCGATAGCGTGAACCCGGTGAGCGACCAGAAGACCCTCCAGCACCGGCTCGACGGCCCCGAGGACGCCCCCGTACTCGTCCTGGGCCCCGCCCTCGGCACCACCTGGCACAGGTTGTAGATCGCGTCTTGTGCGGTCCAGGCGGTCCAGGTGAAGCGCTTAAGCGCAGGTCAGGTCACTGTGGTCCAGGAGCGTCCGTGGTGTTGGTGATAGCCATGTGAGAGATGCGTACCCCCGTCGGCTGGTGCTGGCGGGGGTACCGCGTGTGGCGGCGGATCGTAATATGGGATGCTCGATGCGGTCTTGTCATGCTCCTCCGGGGCGCCCACATCTCCTGTGCTCGGGGCATTGGTGAGGATGCTTCGGGTGCGTTCAGCGCGGGGGCCTTCTGTGGGTGGGGAGGACGCTCAAGGCCATGACGGTGCCGTCGTCGTGGAAGGAAATCGGCCCGTTCCATCTGCCGGTTTCGTGGGTGTCGCGCGCGGTCGAGCGGCTCTGAAACGCGGCCTGGCGGTACTCCTCCACGCGGCCCTTCTTGATGAGTTCGTACAGGTTCTCGGCCATACCGGAGAATGCCTCGATCCGTACGGACCCCATACGGAAGACGTGGTCCGTGCCGACGAATTTCGTTCCGCCGACTTGGATGTCCGCGTCGTCAACGCTTGATGTGGCGGCGAAGGTGGGCACGTCGTAGTGCTGTCGTCCCTGGCGTGGGGTGAGGTATTGGGCGATTCGGGGACCTCCGCCGGCCAGAGCGGTCAGGTTGGCAGTGCCGGTACGGGTCAGGAGCTGGCCGAACCAGCCGAGGTCGCGTTCGGCTACTTGGAAGCCGTCGACAGTCCGCGCCCGCTTTCCGTCGTGGGCGGGTATGTGAATGGCGTTGGGGTAGGGGATGCCCGGCTTGTCTCTGATCTCCTCGTCAGCGTTTCCCGGGGCACGCGGCGTGCGGACGGGAAGACGGGCTTCGCCGGGCGCCTGCAGGGCATTGACCACGACTCCGCCCTGTCCCAGGAGTTCAGTGGACAGCATCAGGCAGGGCGTCGTGTTCCATGGGCCGATGTGCATGCCTTCGGTCAGCTCGGCGCCTTTTACCAGTTGCTGGACGGTGGTGCTGCGTGTCCGGCCGCCCCGCTTGCTCGGCTTTTGGTGGTTTCCCCGGCAGGCTACGAGCGTGACTTTCGACGGCTCGCCCGGTTTCCACGCTTCGATGAGGTAGTCGGGGCGGGGCCGTGAGCTCTTGTTCCGTTGTGAGACGTTCAGGGGCCAGCCGGCTCGCAGGACCGTACTGGTGTCCACGATCGAGATGACGTGGTCCGGGTAGCGCTTTTGCACAATGTGCTCTGCCACGGCTAGTCCGAAGCCAACGGCCAATTCCCGGGCCTGCATGGCCTTGTACCAGCGCTCGGGAGTGCGGCCCTTGTCGGTGAGATCCATGGCGCCGCCGCGATTGTCGCCCAGCGCTTCGCAGAACTTCAGGCTCAGCCAGTGTTCTGCGAGCCCGCGCCCCATTCCCTGGCCGGCCAGTGCGTAGCCACGGGCCACGGTGTGCAGCACCTGCCACGGCGTCAGCTCGATCGTCTGAGCGCACTCGGTCCCTGGAACGGGGAGCAGTTCAGGTTTTCTGCGTACCGGTGCCTGTCCCTTCTCCCGGCGCTTCTTGTCGAAGGCCGCCGTTGCTGAGGTGACATGGACAGCGAGGTCTGCCGTGGACCGGACGTGGATGTTCGTTGAGCGGCTGAGTGCGTTCAGGGTCTGTCGCGCGGTTCTTGCCATGCGGCCCCCAAGATGTCCGTCTGCCCTGGTCGGTCAGGAACGGTAATCGGAGGCGCGCGGGCGCACACAAGTGCGCATGGTGCCGCCACGGGTCAGAACAAGCGGTGCTGGGATCAGGTGAGGCAAGTGGTGCCGAAGGCCCGGGCGGCAAGGCGGTCGTCGCCATGCTGTGCGTGGTAGGCCCGTATTGGCCGCACAGCTACTCCCCGTCCGCCTGAGGATGGACCCGCGCAACGGATGAACAACGGAGAGGCCCGCGACTGCTCCCCGCCCGCGCGGGGATGGACCCAGCAGGAACCCGATCACCGGCGGGGCGGCCAACTGCTCCCCGCTCGCGCGGGGATGGACCCAAAGAGGTAAAGAAAGCAAAGGGCGGTGAGTCCTGCTCCCCGCTCGCGCGGGGATGGACCCAACTGCGCCCGGCGGTCATCGCCGACCAGGCGCGCATCTGGCGCGACCTCACACCCTTGCGGCCCGGCGACGAGCTGGTGTACGAGCTGAAGGTCCGGCTCCGCGGCCAACTCACCGAGATCTTCCCCGGTCTGGAACGCGAACTCGACCTGGGCAACGTCGGTCTCCTGGAGCTGCTGACCGGCTACCAGACCCCGGCCGCCATCCGCCGCACCGGCCGGCGACGCCTGGCCACCTGGTTGCGCAACCGCAAGGTCCGCAGCGCCGACCAACTCGCCGCCACGGCCGTCCAGGCCGCTGAAATGTGGCGGTCGAGCAGCCCGCACCGGTGACGGTGGCGCCTGATACCAATGTCCTCGTGACTGACGACGAGATCATCCGCAGGATTCGCGAACAGGGTTCAGCTGGCAAGCTGCCGCCACCTGCGCCGCCCGAGGCCGTGGTCGAACTCGAAGCCGCAGTGGGGCACCCGTTGCCGCCCCTACTCAAACGGATCTATCTCGAAGTCGCCGACGGCGGGTTCGGCCGCTGGAACGACGCGCTGTCCCTCACCGACACGACCTACAGCTTCAGCGACAGCGATCGGCTGCTAGAGGAGTATTCGGGCTGGTGCGAGCGCCCCAACTACCCGAGCTCTGTCGTTCCCCTGTTGACGTGGGGCTGTGCGATCTGGTCCCTCGTCGACTACAGCTCTCCCGAAGGCCGTATGTGGGGTTGGGACCCGAACGCCCGTTGCCTTGACCACGCACTGTTCCCCGAAGGCTTCACCCTGGCCCAGCGGATCTGCGGCTGGCTGGACGGGCGTGAGGACTTTCCCAAGGCGCCTGCCCCCACAGACTGCCCAGAGTGTTGACAACTCGGACCTGACATACGACCGGCCCCTGGCCGCCATTCCGCCCAGCCCGCTGCTTGAAGCACGCACAGGTCGGCTGAGGCACCCAGCATAACCAGCAAGATCCCGATATACAGCTGGCGTACCAGAGTCACGCAGAAGCGCGGCGGCGGCGTGCGCGGTCTCCGTACGAACTGATCGGATTGGACCCGGCTACCCAAAGGGACATACTGAACTTGATTGGGTGATGTCGGCGCCGTTCGCCTGACGGCGGCCGGTCCGCTCCGGTAGCCCTGGAGCGTGAGGTACGCACAGGGCGGCGGGTTGACCGACGCCGGGAGGGCCGCGCGGGAGCGGGTGCGGCTGCAGGCCGTGAAACGCTTCGAAGACGGGCAGAAGAACAGGGAGATCGCTGCCGCGTTGCGGGTCGGTGAGCGGTCGGTGGAGCGGTGGCGCCGCCAGTGGCGCGAGCGTGGTGAAGCGGGGGTCCTGTCGAAGGGGTCGCCCGGGCGGCCGAGGCTCAGCGACGCGCAGATCGCCCGGCTGGAACGGGAGCTGGAGCGCGGACCGCTGGCCCACGGCTGGGTCGACCAGCGGTGGACACTGGCACGGATCAAGACGCTGATCGGCCGGCTGTTTCACGTGAGCTACACCGTGGAGGGCACGTGGCTGCTGCTGAAGCGGCACGGCTGGTCCTGGCAGCAGCCCGCCCGGCGTGCGATCGAACGCGACGACGCGGCGGTCGAGGTCTGGAAGAAGGAGACCTGGCCGCGGGTAAGAGCACCGCGGCGGCGTGTGACGGCTGGATCGTCTTCGAGGACGAAGCCGGACAGTCGATGACGCCGCCGCGCGCGAGGAGCTGGGGGCGTAAGGGCGCAACCCCAGTGGTCCGGGTCCGCGGCCGGGGCTCGGGCCGGGTGTCCATGGCCGGGCTGACCTGCTACAAGCCGGGGAAGCGGTCCCGAATGTTCTACTCGGTCCGCGAGTACCGGGGCCGCAAGGGCGAGCCGAAGGGGATTGGGTGGCGTGATCTTCGCGACCTGCTGGTCAGGGCGCACATCCAGCTCGGCGGCCCGATCGTGCTGGTATGGGACAACCTGCGCATGCACCTGGTCGAACCGATGCGCGACTTCATGGCCGACCACGCGGACTGGCTCACCGTCTTCCAGCTTCCCAGTTACTCACCGGACTTGAACCCGCAGGAGGGCGTCTGGTCACTGGTCAAGCGCGACATCGGCAACCTCGCCGTAGCCGACCTCGGCCAGATCACCCGGGCCGTCAAGCGCAAACTCAAGATGCTGCAGTACCGACCAGAGGTCATCAACGGCTGCCTCGCCGGCTCCGGCCTGGCCCTGGACAGCTGACCGACGGTGCCAACCACATTTAGCGGCGCGGCTTCCGACCTTCTGAAGCTGCGGCCGGGACGTCGAGGCGTGCTTTGCCCATTAGTCGGGCGTTTAGCGTCGTCTGAAAACCCCTTGCTCCCCGGCCCGCCTCCGTGGTGGGATACAGGGGCTTCGACGGCGGGAGGGGACGGCTTGACGGTGTTCCGGTGTGCGGGCTGCGGTGCGGTCCTGACGGCGGCGGTGTCGGAAGTGGCGTTGCCGATTCACCTGGCTGACACCCACTGGGAGAAGCTGCACCCGCCACTGCTGGAGTCCGGGTCCTACGCCGTCGACCCCGCACCGTACGGGCCGCCATGGCGGCAGTGGGACGAGGTCGGGGCGTGCGAGGCAAGGGAGCGGGGGCGCTTCGCGCCGTTCGGCGCGCTGTCCAATGGACCGTCGGAAACCATCATCCTCGCGCCCGGCGACATGCGTGGCACTGGGCTGATCCTCGAGCGGGCCGGGGGCTACTGCATGGGGATCGACGGGCGGGACGGGCCGAACCTTGCGTGCCTGGGCTGCGATCTGCCGGTCGGAACGAGGATGGACGACTGCGGGTGCTGGCAGGTCGTCCGGCTCATCCCGCAGGCGGTGGTGCGGCTGCCCGGGCCGCCGGAGCGGCCCGTCATGGAGTGGTCGGAGCTGCTGGCCACCGGCGCGCTGTGGCACCGGTTGAGCGAGTTCCGGGACATCCCAGCGGGCGTGGCTCTCGCCCAGGTGGTGGTGGCCGCCCGGGGCGAGCCGGTCGAGGTGGCGCCCGGGCCGGTCGCTGAGCTCCTCGGCCGTGCACTTGACGCGCTGCTGCCCGCCGGGGAAGGCGCGCAGCGACTGGACCTGGCGGGACCGGAGTTCGGCGAGCCGGCCGCCGACCTGGTGCTGGTGCCGGTCCATCCACAGACCGGAGACATATGGCAGCCGCGCAACGGGGCGGTGCCGGTACCCATGGACGCCGCGCTCTGGGTCGAACTTGCCTTCCCACCCCACCGGACCCGGCTGCCGGTGGTCGGAGGACTGCCGGCGGGTGTGGAGCGGGACGATCCGCTGCCGCCACACCGGTGGTACCCGTTCCGGCCGTCCACGGAAGGGTTCCGGTACACGCTCGCGCGGATGCCTGCCGTCGAGGAACCGTGGCTGCGGGCGATCTACGACCGAGGATGCTGACGCGTCAGCGGTAGTGCGGACCCAGAGGTTGGATTCGACGTATGCAGCGTAGCCAGGGGCTGAGTCGCAGCTGGAACCAGGACGCCCCCTGATCACACGTGGCTGACCGACAACACCCATTCAACTTCAGTAGCTGCACCGGCGAAAGAGGGTCTCTCGCAGAGACGAAAATCCTGGGGGTGTGGCAGTGAGCCGGACAGAGAGATGTCATCGGTTACCCAGTTCTGCCGGTTACGCCCCGCGGCGCGGCAGGGGCTCCACCGGCTTCGGAGTGGTGAACACCAACACCGCAAGACAGTAGAACTCCCCGTTCTGGCGCTCCAGTTGTGAGTATGGGGCGCCAAGATTCCCCCGATTAGGGGTGCGATAGGTGCGGTGTGGACCGTTCTTGCCACTACCGGGCTGGGTGCCTGCCATACCGCACGTGAATCATCATGAACCCAGCAGACCTCAATTGACGTTCGTGCGTTCGAGAGGTCACGGCAGTGATGGGCGCAGGCTTCAGGAGCCCGTGTGCGGTTCGCCGTTGAACGGATGACATCGGCTGTAGGGCACACCGTCAGCCGCTGTGCAGCGGAAGTGTTGAGTCTCATGGGCTGACTCTCGAAAACTGTTTCTGCAATGGGAGCTGTGAGCCCGCGTGGCCTCGGCTCACTTGCGTCGGGGCCACGCGGGTGGTCTCAGCGGGCCGGTGGCGCGACCGGTGGCTCGTCTGTTGCGCGGGGTGCTGTGCTAGCTGTGGGTGTTGAAGAAGTGGACGTCCTTGTTCTGCCAGGTGTTGGTTGCGGAGGTCCAGGCGCTGAGGGTGGGGTCGTTGAAGGTTCCGCTGCCGTCCGGTTTGGCGGTCCAGGTGATCATGCGGGAGGTGGCGTTGCTGTAGCCGTACATGACGCCGAGGTCGTCCTTGCCGTCGCCGTTGTAGTCGCCGGCGACCATTTGGGGCATGGAGTCGTAGTAGTAGTTGCCGGCGGGTGTGGACCAGGCGGTGAAGGGGGGGTTGAAGGAGCCGTCCGGTTTGCTGGTGCTGAGGAAGGTGTTGAGACTGTCTTGGCCGTTGCTGTGGTCGTACCAGGCGGCGATGTCGTCGCGGCCGTCGCCGTTGAAGTCTCCGGCTTGGAGGTGGGCTTGGTTCCATGAGCCCCAGGTGGCGCTGGTCCAGGAGATGGTGGGGTCGTTGAAGCCGCCGGTGGGGTTGGCGAGGAAGGTGTGCATTTTGACGGTGGTCATGTCGCCGTAGCCGTAGAGCACGCCGATGTCGTCGCGGCCGTCGCCGTTGTAGTCACCGATGGCGAACTTGGCGTGGGTGACGTCCCAGTTGCCGGGGGAGGTGGTCCAGGAGGCGAAGGGTTCGTTGAAGCCGCCCTGGGGGTTGGCGGTGAAGGTGAACAGCGTGTCGTGACCGTCGCTGTAGTCGTACCAGACGGCAAGGTCGTCGCGTCCGTCGCTGTTGAAGTCCCCGGATTGGAGGGACATTTGGTTGGCCCACCAGCGGCCGGGGGCTGCGGACCAGGAAGCGACAGGTGTGTTGAAGCCGCCTTCGGCGTTGCCGGTCGCGGTGAATAGGCGGACGTGTCCGTCGGCGTAGTTGTACAGCATGGCCATGTCGCCGCGTCCGTCGCCGTTGTAGTCGCCGGTGGCGTAAGTCATGTTCGCCGCATTTCCGGAGCCGGCCGGGGCGCTATAGCTCATGGCAGGGTTGGCGAAGGTGCCGTCGGAGTTGGCTTTGAAGGTGTGCAGGTTGTAATGGCCGTCGGCGTAGCTGTAGAGGGCGGCCATGTCGCTGCGTCCGTCGCCGTTGTAGTCGTGGCGGATGGCGGTGCCGGAGGACCAGAGGGACTGCCCCTTGACGTTGTAGACGATCAGGTTGCCGCGGTCCTGGAGCAGGGCGTAGCCGCCCGGCGCGGAAGTTTTCGATTCCCAGGCTTTGGTGATGCCGTCGGCTTTGTAGACGACGAGGTTGCCGTCGTTTTGCATGAGGGTCTTGGCGCCGGTTCCCGCGGTGCCGGCGGACCACAGAGTCTTGCCGGCGTTGGAGGTGATGACGAGGTTGCCGTCGCTCTGCATGCTGAGCTTGGCGGAGCGGGAGGTGAAGCTCTGGCCGGAGGTGAGGGTGGTGCCGGCGGGGATGCGGGAGCCGCCGGTGATGCCGTCGATGGTGAACGGGGCACCAAAGTCGGTGACATTCGCGCCGGTCTTGACGCCGGGCCAGCCGGTCATGGTGTTGTCGGTCTTGCGGCACCATAGGTCGGGGATGGTGTCACCGGTGATGTCGCCGGCGGAGCCGATGGCGGGGCAGGCGCCGGCCGAAATCGCGAGGTTCTTGCCGGCCGTGTTTTTGATCTGGACGCGGCTGGCGGGGTCGCCCCAGGTGGTGGGGTCAAGTTTGCCGTCGGGGCCGTTTTTGCCGTAAGAGCGGTAGATGCTGCCGGTCGCATCTTCACGGAGCAGCAGGTCGGGGATGCTGTCGCCGTTGAGGTCGCCGGGGGCGATCACGGTGAACTTGTCCCAGTCACTGCCGCCGACCAGGACGGGGGCACCGTTGTTGTCGAGGTTGGGGTTGTCCCGGGTGCCGTAGTAGACCCACAGCAGTTTGCCTTCCTTGACCAGGACGTCTGGGGCGCCGTCGCCGTTGAGGTCGCCGGGCGCGATGATCTGTTCGGCGTCGTGCCAGTGATCGTCGCCGGTCCACGCTTCGTCCCCGTCACAACCGTTTGTGTTGTCCTTCTTGGGGCAAAACACCGTGAAGGTCTTGTAGTCGTCGGCGACAAGACCGACTCCGTTGTTCGGGTAGTAGCGGATCTCCTTGGCCGGCTCATTGGGGTTGGTGGTGAGGGCGATCAGGTCGTTGTAGCCGTCCTGGCCCCAGTCGCCACGGGAGGTGACTTGGCCGCTGGCGAAGGCCTGCCCGCCGTTGGTGGCGGCGGAGAACTGCCCGTTGCCTTGGCCGGCGTAGGTGAGCAGGGTGCCGTTGGAGTCGATGTTCCAGATGTCGTTGTTGCCGTCGCCGTTGAGATCGCCGGGGATGTCTCGCTCGGTGGAGCGGCCGGCGTAGTAGACGTAGGTGGCGGTGTCGGAGCGGTTGCCGACCTTGTCGAGGCTGAAGGCATAGACGAAGTGTGGTCCGTAGCCGGGCGGCGTGATCGAGATCGAAGTGGCTGCCCCGGGGGTGGCGTCGGTGTACTTCACCTGCGGGTCGTCGTCGCTGTACCAGCCGTACCGCTTCACGTCGGGCACACCGTTGGCGGTGAGGGAGAAGCCGCCCGCAGTGCGGGCTTTTCCGGTACCGGCGGGCCAGCCCGCCTCGCCGTTGGGAAAGACCGTGGAGCTGATGACGGGGTATAGAGGGCGTTGGCGGTCGACGGTGAACTTGCAGGTGGCCGACCAGGCGGGGGAGTACTCGCCCTGGTTGTCCTTGGCTCGGACTCTCCAGGTGAAGTCCCCGTTGTCAGCCTTGTTGTCGGGCAGGATCAGGGTGGCGATCTTGCCCCTCAGCGCGGGAATGGACTGGTCGAGGACCGGGGTGGCGACGCCGGCCTTGTAGAGCTGGAACTGGGCGGTGAGGTTGCCGGCGTCCGGG
Organism: Streptomyces sp. H39-C1; assembly: GCF_027158125.1. Taxonomy (NCBI): domain Bacteria; kingdom Bacillati; phylum Actinomycetota; class Actinomycetes; order Kitasatosporales; family Streptomycetaceae; genus Streptomyces; species Streptomyces sp. H39-C1. The sequence continues at coordinate 12,211 of NZ_JAPVLS010000015.1, read as the reverse complement.
TCGTCGATGGTGGCGTGCAGGCTGATGCTGGTGTTGCCGATCCCGCCGCCGGTGGCGCAGTCGGTCTTGGGGTTGGTGCCCAGGCCAGTGGGGGTCTTCGGCGGGTGGTTGTACTTCGTCTCCAGGACCGCGGTCTTGGGGTCGAACTTCTTCCAGCCGAATGTGTCGGTCTCGTCGCTCGCGTACAGGCCCAGGGTGATGCTGGCCTTGTTCGTGGCGGCCGCGGCCCTCACGTTGGCGGTGGTGTCGAACTCCAGGTTGTCCGCGGGGCAGTTATCGCTGCCCTGCCAGCCCTTGGCGGCGTTGACGGTGTAGAGCTTGGCGACCCTGTCGGGTTGGTTACTCCAGGTGGTCTTCTTGGAGATCGCCTTGGTCTCCCACAGCTCGACGGGCCGGGCTTGGCAGGACCAGGACCACTTGTTGAGGATCCGGAAGGTGGAGGAGATGACACCGGCGCCCTTGATGTTGGCGGTGTTCATCTGGAAGAACGACCGGGACAGGCCACCGGTCTGGTTCTCGTAGCCGACGCGGGCGACTTCGTTGGCGTTCCAGTACGACGACTTCGGGTACTTCTTGTATACCCGGGTCCAGTTCTGGCGGTTGCCCCAAGCCCAGGACGGGTCGATGAACACGGGATACTGCGTGCTGGGTGCGGTCAGCAGCGCCTGGTCCGGCGTGATCGACAGAGTGTTCCCGGATACCGCTGTGGCCATCTGGGCGTCGTTGGCGCCGGGCGAGGGCTCGAACGCCTCACCGCCTGCCGGTACCTCCGCGGTGGTGGCCGTGGTCACGGTGCGGGCGGTGACGCTGGCAGGCGCGGCTGAGGGGGCACTCGTGGTGCTGGTGGAGTCCCACATCAGCGGGGTGGGAGATGAGAAGACGGTCTGCCCGGCAGGGTCAAGCGCGGTCACGCTGCCGGTGTCGGCGTCCGTGGACACACTCAGCCCGACAGTGCTCATCGTGTACTTCAACGTCGCCAGATCCGGATTCGCCGCGGCTGCTGCGGACTTGACGACCAGCAGCTGCGAGAAGCCCTCGACCTCGGCCTTGAGCTGCAGGTCGACGCCGGGCAGGATCTCGCTGTAGGTAGCGATGTTCGCGGCCAGCACCGGCTTGGGCAGCGGTTTGGGCCACGACAACGTCAGGGTGCGGCCGTCCTTGACCCCGGACAGCAGCGGCCCGGTGCCGCCACCGGAGAACACCACCGACACCGCCGCGGCCTTCGGCACCACACCTCCATCGGCGGCGAAGACCAGACTCGGATCGGTCTTCACCCACGCCCCGGCCCGGAACAAGCGGATCGGGGCGCCGTACCGCTTGACGGAGAACGTGCCGTCCGGGTTCGCCCACTGATCCGAGATCTCGGTGCGCGCGGACAGCACCTCCGTGGCCGTGCCCGTGGACGCGGCCGTGGCCAGAGCCTGGTCGAGCTCGTCGACGGAGCCGTCGTCGGCCGCCCCGGCGGTGACCGTGGCGGGAAGCACCTGCCGAGGAACGGCGGCTGCGGCTTCGGGTACGACCACCGTCGTCGCGCCGAGCGCGCCGATCGCGGTGAGGGTGAGGGCGCGCAGCGGCCGCCTGAGACGCGGCCCACCTGACCTGATTGAAATGGACACCACATGTTCCTTTGAACGCGGCAAAATTACCGGAACCGCACTCTATATGGCAGTGAATAACTGCGCCGAGCCAATTGAGCACGGCTTTCACTAGCCTGCTTTATTCGGACTTTATGTACCAAAAATTTATGATTCGGCTCAAAGGGGGCGCGATCCCGAGTGTGGACCAGGCTCCTGGCCTGGCACTTTCGAGCCGGTCACTCCGAGATTCGTGTGATAGTCATCACGAAGTAGCTGCGGGGGGCGTCCTGACGTTCGTAGTGACGAAAAGGTTGTACGGGATTCCTGGTTCTTTTCCTGTTATTGTTCGGCAGTCATTTTGAGGAATTGCTGCAAGGGGTGGGGCGTGAGCCGTTTCGGCGGGCGGTGGCTGGCTGTGTCTTTGGCTGTGGTCACGATGGTGGGGGTTGTGCCGGCCTCGTCGATAGCGGCAGCAGCGGCCGGGACGACGACGCTGGAGGCATTGAAGCAGCCGAAGGCCGTACCAGTCAGGCCGGTGAAGGTCGGCGGGACGAAGCGGCCGGATGCTGCTGCGGCTCATGCCTGGAAGGGTGCCCCGAAGGTCACCTGGCCGGCGTCCGGCAGCGCCGACGTCACTCTCGGTTCCACCCGGCCCGCCACTGCGACCCTGTCCGGGGCGGCTAAGTCTGCCCCGGCAGCGCCCAAGCCGGGTGCCGCGCAGCGTGCGGGATCGCTGCCAGTGACGGTCGCCCCTGCGGCAAGCCCCCGGGTTGCCACACCTTCCCCAGCGAAGATCAAGGTCACCGTCGCGGATCACGCCACGACGCAGAAGGCCGGCATCGACGGCCTTCTGCTGAGCCTGGCCCGCACCGACGCCTCCGCCACACCCAGCCCGGTCAAGGTCAACGTTGATTACGCGGCGTTCCGTGGCGCCTACGGCGGCGATTGGGCCTCGCGTTTGCACCTGGTGCAGCTGCCCGCCTGCGCCCTGACCACCCCACAGGTCGCTGCCTGCCAGGTCCAAAAGCCCCTCGCTACTACCAATGACACCAAGGCCGGCACCCTGACCGCGACTGCGGACGCCGCCCCCCAGACCGCGCCGAGCATGCTGCGCAGCGCAGCGACAAGTGGCGCGACCGTGCTGGCTGCGACAGCCGGTGCTGCCGGCAGCACGGGTGACTACAAGTCCACCTCTCTCCAGGCATCGGGTTCGTGGAGCGCGGGCGGTTCGACCGGTGCGTTCACCTGGTCCTACCCGATTGCCGTTCCTGCAATGCCCGGCGGTCTGCAGCCGTCGATCGGCCTCGGCTACAACTCGCAGAGTGTCGATGGCCGCACGGCGGCGTCCAACAACCAGCCAGGGTGGCTGGGTGACGGCTGGTCGTATGAGCCGGGGTTCATCGAGCGCCGCTACAAGGGCTGTGAGGATGACAAGTCCGGTGGCACCAACACCACCAAGGTCGGTGACCTGTGCTGGTACAACGACAACGCCACCTTGTCCCTGGGTGGTAAGAGCACTGAGCTGGTTCACGATGACAAGACCGGTTGGCATCCGGCCGACGACAGCGGTGAGAGGGTCGAGAAGCTCACAGGTGCGGTCAACGGGGACAATGACGGGGAGCACTGGAAGGTCACCGCGACCGATGGCACCCAGTACTTCTTCGGCCTGAACCGCCTGCCCGGTTGGAAGGACGCCACCACCCCCGTAACGCACTCGGCGTGGACGGTGCCGGTGTTCGGCAACCACTCCGGTGAGCCCTGCTACAACGCATCCTTCGCCTCGGCGTGGTGCCAGCAGGCGTGGCGCTGGCAGCTGGACTACGTCGTCGACCCGCACGGGAACGCGATGGCGTACTACTGGAACGCCGAGAGCAACAACTACGCCCGCAACGTCTCGGAGACCACCGGCAAGGGCACCGCCACCCCCTACACCCGCGGCGGGTACCTCGACCACATCGACTACGGCCTGCGCTCGGACTCCGTCTACAGCGCCAAGGCCATGGGGCAGGTCGCCTTCGCCACCGATGAGCGCTGCCTGACCGGCTGCTCGACGTTCGATGCGACGAACGCCAAGAACTGGCCGGATACCCCCTTCGACCAGGACTGCAAGGACGGCGCGGAGTGCAAGGACCAGTTCTCGCCGACCTTCTGGTCCCGTAAGCGCCTGAAGACCATCACCACCAAGATCCTGACCGGCGGCGCCTACAAGCAGGTGGATTCCTGGGCGGTGGGGCAGGACTTCCCTGCCTCCGGCGACGGCATTTCTACGCCGATGTGGCTCAAGTCCATCACCCACACCGGCACCGACAAGGCCGGCACCACCGCGGCCCTTGACCCGGTGACCTTCGCCGGTGAGCAGAAGGCCAACCGGGTCGACAAGCTCGGCGACGGACTGGCCCCCTTCATCCGCCTGCGCCTGTCACAGATCACCACCGAGACCGGCGCCACCATCGGCGTCTACTACTCCGACCCGGGCTGCACCGCCACCACCCTCCCGGCCGCCGACGCCACCAACATCACCAGCTGTTACCCGGTGAAGTGGTCGTTCGAAGGCACGACCGCCAAGCTGGACTGGTTCAACTCCTACGTCGCCACCCAGGTCGTCGAGGGCGACAACCTCGCCAACACCCCCGACAAGGTCATCAGCTACAAGTACCCCGACGGCGCGGCGTGGGCGAAGTCCACGGACGAGTTCACCAAGGACACCGACCGCACCTACTCGGTCGCCCGCGGCTACGGCCTGGTCCAAACCCGCACCGGTGCCGCCTCCGACGCCCGGACGCTGGCCGAGACCCGCTACTTCCGCGGTATCGACGGCAAGGACGTCAAAGACTCAGCAGGCGTCGCAGTCACCGACCGCGAACAGTTCGCCGGCATGGTCCGCGAAAGCACCACCTACAACGGCGACGACACCACCAAACTCCTCACCGCCACCGCCAACACCCCCTGGCGCTCGGCCGCCACCGCAACGCGAACTCGGACCGGCCTGCCCGACCTGGTCGCGTACCACACCGGCACCCAGAGCCAGCAGACCCGCACCACCATCACCGGCGGAACCCGCTCCACGCAGCTGACCCGGACCTTCGACAGCTACGGCATGGTCGCCACCGTCTCCGAAACCGGCGACACCGCCAAGGTCGGTGACGAGAAATGCACCACCACCAGCTACGCGCGCAACACCAGCACCTGGATGCTCAACAAGGTCTCCCAGACCGAGGCACTTGCGGTCACCTGCGGCTCGACCCCGAGCCGTCCCGCCGATGTGTTGTCCGACAAACAGACCTTCTATGACGGCAGTACCACTCTGGGAACCCCACCGACCAAGGGCGACGCCACCCGGACGGCGCAGATCAACGGCAAGGGCGACGGCTACGACACCACCGCCACCACCCCTGTCTCCAGCTACGACATCTACGGCCGTGTCCTTGCCGTCACCGATACCTACGGCAAGACCACGACCACTGCGTTCACACCTGCCACTGGTGAAGTACCCACCCAGCTAGTCGTCACCAACCCTCTCGGCCACACTGTGACCACCGCCGTGGACTCGCTGCGCGCTCAGCCCACAAGCATCACGGACGCCAACGGGCGCATCACCGCCAGCGCTTACGACCCGCTGGGGCGCCTGACCAAGGTATGGCTGCCCACCCGCTCCGCCATCACCTACCCTGACTCGCCGAGCTCTACGTACAGCTACCAGGTCCGCAATGACCGTCCGATCGTGGTCACGACCAGTGTCCTGAACCACAACTCGCTGTACGAAACCTCCTATGCCTTCTACGACGGCCTGCTGCGGCCCCGCCAGACACAATCACCCTCGCCGGACAGTGCGGGACGCCTGCTGACCGAGACGTCCTATGACACGCGGGGCCTGGCCTGGCGGTCCTCGGGCACGTATTACGCGGACGGCAGCGCCGAGGCAGTCCTGGTCACCGGCCAGGAACTGAACTACCCGGCCTCCGCCGACACCCTGTTCGACGGTGCGGGACGCACCACCGCAGTCATCGCCAAGAAGTTCGGCGACGAGACCAAGCGGGTGACTACCTCCTATACCGGTGACACCACCACGGTGATCCCGCCCGCCGGCGGCACCGCCACCACCACGGTCAGCGACGCGCTGGGCCGGACGACCGAGCTGCGGCAGTACACCGACGCGGCCCGCACCAGCTTCCAGTCCACCACCAACACCTTCAACGCGCACGGCCAGCTCGCCCAGGTCAAGGACCCGTCCGGGGCGGTGTGGAAGTACAGCTACGACGTGCGCGGCCGACAGACGCACGTCGAAGACCCCGACAAGGGCGCCTCCGACACCGTCTACGACGCCGGCGACCGCGCCACCGACGCCACGGACGCCCGCAAGATCACCCTGCACACCGACTACGACGCGTTGGGCCGACCGACCGCCCTCAAGCAGGGCGCCACCACGCTATCGGGCTGGACATACGACACCGCCACCGGCGGCAAGGGCCAACCCGCCACCGCCACCCGGTACGTCAACGGCGACGCCTACGTCAGCACCATCACGGCGTACAACGCGCTCAACGAGGTCTCCGGCAGCCAGGTGACCATCCCCGCGAACACCACCACCGGTGCGCTGGCCAACACCTATAAGTGGAGCAGTTCCTACAACCTCAACACCGGCGCTGTGCTGTGGGCGCAGCAGCCGGCCGCTGGCGGGCTGCCGCAAGAGCGCATCACCCCCGGATACACCACCCACTCCGGGCTGCTGGACACCCTGGGCGCGGGCACTGACACGCTGGTGTCGAAGACGACCTACGACCACTACGGCCGCAACACCCGCACCGAGTACGGGGTGTTCGGCAAGCACCTGTGGACCTCGTCGGAATACGACGAGCACACCGGGGCCCTGACTCGCCAGTACACCGACCGCGACTTGGCACCACAGCGGGTCAACGACACCCGTACCGCCTACGACCCGGCCGGAAACGTCACCTCCATCAACGAGGTCCAAGGCCAGGACGCTGCTGCCGTCAGCGATACGCAGTGCTTCACCACGGACGCCCTGCGTCGCATCACGGACGCCTGGACTGCTACCGCCAGCCCCTGCGCCACCAGCCCGTCGGACGTCACGGTGGGCGGCAAGGACGCCTATTGGACGTCCTACAGCTACGACCCGGTCGGCAACCGCAAGACCGAAACCCAGCACAAGACCGCGTCGGGCCCGGCCAGCGACACCACCCGCACTTACACCGCCCCCGCCACCGGCACCCACAACCTGCCCGCCGTCACCCAGACCGGCACCGGCGCACATAGCGAGGCTTACGCCTACGACGAGGCCGGCAACACCAAGACCCGCGACACCGGCACCGGCGGACCCCAGACCCTGACCTGGAACGCCGAAGGCCACCTGGACACCACCACCCAGGGCACCAGCACCAGCACCAACATCTACGACACCACCGGCCAGCGCCTGATCCGCAAGGACTCCACCGGCACCACCCTCTACCTCCCCGGCGGCACCGAACTCCAACTCACCCCTGCCGGAACCGTCATCGGCACCCGCTACTACAGCGCCGGCGCCCAGACCATCGCCATGCGCACCGCAGGAAAAATCACCTTCCTGCTCTCCGACCCGCACGGCACCAACACCACCCAGGTCGACGCCACCACCCAGGCGGTCACTACCCGCAAGACCACCATCTTCGGCGCCCCCCGCGGTACCACCCCCACCAGCTGGAACGGCGATAAGGGCTTCGTCGGCGGCACCAAAGACACCGGCACCGGCCTCACCCACATCGGCGCCCGCGAATACGACCCCGCGATCGGCCGCTTCGTCAGCGTCGACCCCCTCATGGACCTCACCGATCCACAATCCCTCGGCGCCTACGCCTACGCCGACAACAACCCTGTCAGCCAAAGCGACCCGACGGGTCTCTACACCTGCCGCAATGGTCATGAGGGCTGCAACGAGCACGGCAATGCCTGCGGCAGCGACTGCAGCCCTTGGGCGACCCAGGCTGGCGACTGCGTGGAGACCGAATGCGGGCCCAGCAAGATCAACCAGAACCCGGACGTGAGCCTCCAGAAGCAGCATGAGGTCTCCTACCACAGGCAGCATTGCGACGACTTGTGCCCAATCCTCGGCATCTCCTCGCCGAAGGACTCCCGGTGGCAGGAAATGCTGGCGAATATGTACGGGCCGGGCGGGCGCCCAATGCACGACACGTGGGCCGCCGAACATGCCCAGGAATTGAGCGTGGCCTTCACGCCCCACCCGAAGTATTCGTACGAGACCTCGGAGTTTGTCGGGCCGAACAGCCTTGGCAGTCCTGAGGAGATCATGGCCTACTTCAAAGCGCACCCCCAGGCGATCTTCCCGTTCAAGGTGACGGGCTGCGACTCTTTCACCCAGGGTGCGACATGCCTGCTCCATCCCGGCGACTCGATCATGCATGGGCTGGGTAATATCGCCGGAGGACCGGGGGAGGTGACGGTATCTATCAAGGATAGGACCTCGTTCACCTTCACCGTGACGGGCAAGGGATACTTCGACGATCTGGGATCGCAGATCCAGTTTTCGATCTCGTCACGGGACGACGGTGTGTATCTGACGCAGAAGGCTTACACGACGGGCTCGAACTGGTTCGCCTGGTTCGGCGTCAAGACCGGGGCTGCGGCGAGTACGTGGCAGGATCAGGCAAGCAACCTGAGGAGTGCCCTTGAGAACAGGTAGTTCGCCGGCGGGCCGCGCGGGGCCGGAGGTCGGCCCTGCGGAGACGGTCCGCGGAGCGAAGTGGATGAGAGCTGGGGGGAAGGTCTGGGTGCCCTCGGCTGCCTGGATCGTCGCTGCAGCGGCGAGTCCCTTGGTGGCTATGGCGGTTTCGGCCGGTGACCTCACAGCGATCCCGCTGTTGTTCGTCTTCGTCGTCGTGGGTGTTCTGGGTATCCCGTTGGGCGTCGCCCTCGGACGCCTGGGAGTCCTGCGGGAGGCTGCGGTTACGGCGGCGCTGGCGGCCCTGACGGCGACTGCGGTCTGCGCAGTCCAGAGCTTCGAGCTCGGCGTCCAGTGGACTGCGGGCGGGACGGTGGTCTTCGTCGTCTTGGTGGCCTTCCTTTTCGCGATCCTGGCGCTGCCACTGCCGGCGATCGGATTCGTCATCGGCTGGGCACTGAGAAAGCGGCGGGGGTGAAGCGCCCGGCGTAGGGTTGGTTGCGTAGGTGGAAGATCCAAAAGCCGTTGGCGACCACCAGCGACACCAAGACCGGCACCCTGACCGCGTGTGCGTCGGGTGGTTCGGGTGACTGCAAGGCCCAGGGTGATTCGAAGTCGGGGTGATCATGTGGCGCCACTGGTCACGGCAGAGTGGTGATCTCCTGGAGAGGTGTCACGTACGCAACGAAGCTCCGGTTTACGGGGTCACTTCGCAAGTCGCCCTGAACAACCGGAGCTTCGAAGTGCCGCCAGTCTGCCACCGTTGGTGACCCGACCGGCACAGAGATTTTCGAAGGAAGTGAAGACGGCAGCTCTGACAGCGGTGGCGGTAAGGGAAGTGAGTCGATCGACCGGGCATCGGAAATCGACAGCCAGATCTTGAACCCGAGCCCCGTCACACCCCCCCCATGGGAAACAGCAGTTTCACCCGAACTTGTACTACAGCCGGAGATCTTGAGGGTCGGTAATTGGTGGGATCGGTTGGTGGTGTTTCCAGGCGTGCAGCCTGGGCGGCAGAGGGTCTCCGCGACGTCGATAGTGGCTGACCTGGGCGCGCGTCTGATGGAGTCGGCGCCAGAACTCGCAGGCCAGGACGGTCTCGACGGGGTGGTGGGGGTTGAAGCGGGTGGCGGCCAGGCAGTGCCGGACGGCGTGGACGGATGGCCGCAGTAGCGGTCCGGGAATCGGACGGCGGCCTCGCTCCCGGTCGTGGCCTGGGCTTTTCCCGCCGTGGGGTCATGCTCGGTGTCGGGGAGGGCGGCGTGCTGGACGGCGAGGAAGGCGGTGGCGAGCATGCAGGCCGTGACGTGCCGGTGCCAGGGCGTCCACTTGCGGACCTGGTACTGGGCGAGTCCGACGAGTTGTTTGTTGATCTCGTTGTCCTTCTCGATCTGCCATCGGCCGCCGGCCCGGGCGATGATCTCGCTGATCGTGGCGTCGGCGGAGGCGTGGGCGAGGAAGTAGGCGATCTCGCGGTGCAGTTCACCGTCCTTGCCCCGCCGGTTGGGGTGGAGGGACCGGCGCAGGACAAGCCAGTGCGTGTGACCCTCGGCCGGGGACTCGTCCTTCACCTCGACGGCGAAGACGGTCCAGTCGTAGAGCCTGGCGCCCTTGGAGCCGAAGCCGCAGGAGCGACGTTCCCACTGGTCACGGGCCTTCGCATAGTGAAGGAGGTCGTCGGCTCGCTTCACGGCCGGCTGGCGCTTCTTGCCGGGCACGCCGTCCAGCGGCAGGTCGACGGGGACGCCGAACACATAGGGCAGCTTCTGTTCGTGGCACCAGGCCCGCAGCTGCGGGTCGCGGCCGTAGCCGGCATCGGCCAGCACCCAGGCGAACGGCACCTGGGCGGCGCCCGCCTGCTGAAGCATGGCGATGGCCTGCTCGGGCTTGGTGGCGAAGGCGACGTCGTCGGGGACGCCAGCCGCGCGGCACCGCTCCTGGTCCTGCGTCCACTCCTTGGGCAGGTACAGGCGGCGGTCGATGAACGCGTGCCCGGCCGCGGTGGCGTAGGTGAGCATGACCATCGTCTGGCAGTTGCGGACATCCCCGGTCAGCCCGCAGTGCTGGAAGGCCACCCCGACCGACTTGGTGCCCTTCTTCTGCGCCTGGGTGTCGCCGATGACCAGCGACGCCTCCGGATCGCCCAGATGCTCCACGACGTAATCGCGCACCGCGTCCCGCAGCACGCCGGCGTCCCACACCGACCCGTTGAGTAGCCATTGCATGCGGTCCGCGGTCACATGCCCGGCCCGCTCCGACAGCGTCCAGCCGTTCTTCTTCGGCAGCTCCGCCAGCAGCCCCTCAATGAACTGCGCGAACACGACCTTCGGTTCCGGCCGGTTGAACAAGTACCCCAACGAGCCGATCAGCGCGGCCAGTTCAGCATCCCACTCGGCTATCTGCTCAGCCGTCACGTCCATCATCATGCCCGGTCAACGACACAGCCGGAGACCCGTCACAAGATCTCCGGCTGTAGTAATAGGCAAGGATCCGCACCACACCCGCATACCCGCGTCATAGGGGCATCTTGTGAGACCGGGGGTCCCGCCGAAACACTCCGGCGGGGCGGCGGATTGGCCATGACTGCTTTGGCAGTGACTTGTGTGTGGGCATCTTGCGCCGATGGTCGACGCAAGGGCAGGAGTTCGACGAGTTCACGGGCAGCTCCGCCGCCTGCTCCCCACGTCCAGGGCTGTTCGACCGCGTTCGATGGGAGCCAGCAAGATGTCTGCTCATCCCTCGGTTCCGGAGCCGGAGGCGAGGACGGCGGCGCATGCTGAGGCGCATGCCAGGACGGCGAGTAGGCGCGGGTAGCCGCCCAGTGGTGCGGCGAGTGCCGCTCCGGCGAAAGGGGCGAGGGCGCCGGCGACCGTGACGGGGGCCGCGAGGGTGGCGGAGAGGCGTCCGTGGGCGGCGGTGCCCCAGCGGTCTGTTGCTGCGGTGGCCTGGAGGAGGGTGAGGTTGCCGCGGACCATGCCGGCGACGATGGCCAGGGCGATGAGGAGGGGGAGGGGGCCGGAGACGGCTGCAAGGAGGGCGGTGGTGGCGCCGCCCGTCGCGATGAGGACGACGGTGCGAGTGGTGGCCCCGGAGCGGCGGGCGAGTTGGCGTACAGGGTGCGGCCGAGTGTCTGGCCGAGGCACGCCGGGAAACAGGGTGGCGGCGCCGAGGGGTCGCGCTGCCGCCCTTACCTGCCGGATCTCGTTGGGGCCGGGAGCGGTCCTAGACCCGTTCGGCCGTCCGCTGCGGCGTCAGTTCGGCGCCTGGCGGGCGCAGGAACAGGCAGAGGGTGTGGGCGGGCTCGGCCGTCCCTCGGATCCAGCGGGTATCGACGACGGTGCAGGCGGGCCCGTCCCCCAGCCAGTCCGCGGCGGCTTGGAACAGGGCTGTGGGGTCCTGGCCCGCGAGGATCAGCGTCCCGTCGTCCTCCACGGTGACCCATAGGTCGACGTGCGAGTTCACGAACGCCCCCGCGCGCTCGCGCAGCTCTTCGACCAGCGTCGCAGTACCGGAATCAGTCGTCATCGTTCTACCTTCCGCGCACATGTATCAGTGACTGTTCGTGTGCCCCGCTTACCTTCCGTCACTCCCTGGAGTTCCTCGGGATCGCGTGAACGCCTAAGTCGGCGCAGGCGCCGAGAGCCGTCCCATCCCCGGGCATCGGGATGGGACGGCTCTCGGAAGGTCGGCCGAAGGTGTTACGCAGCGAGGGTCGTGCGGGGCGCGGGGCGCTCGCCTGATCCGGAGCGGCGGGCCTGGGCGAAGCGGCTGCGTCGGCCGCGGGTGGCGGTGGCGCTGCGCTTGGCGCGTTCCACGACCGGTGCGGCGATGACACACGGGATGCCGCTGGGGGCCTGGGCTCCGGTGATGCGGGTCAGTTCGGCCTCGTCGGGGCGGACCTGTGCGGTCTGCGGGGCGATGCCGGCGTCCCGCATCAAGCGGATCATGTCGCGGCGCTGGT
>NZ_JAPVLS010000159.1:0-10036 GCF_027158125.1 Streptomyces sp. H39-C1 | reverse complement strand
GCCCCGACACCTGGACAACGACCATCATCTGCACTGGTCACGCTTCCGACGCCGCAGCCAAGCCCGCGCCCGCAGATGCCACTACCAACGCCGAGGCCACCACCCCCACATGCGGTTGCAGTACTAATGGGCGGATCCGCCGTACTCGGCGTGCTGGGTATGAACCGCGTGCTCTCGCTCTTCCGCACATGTGGGCGCCGGGAATGCTGTGCGCCGTATGCGAGCAGCGGCCTCGGCTACGATCTTCTCGAACTCGCTCCTGGTCATGACACACAGCCCTTCTGGGGGTGCCGGTGCAGCGGCCGACCGGTTGCTCCGGCGTGAGGACCCGGACCCGGGATCAAGATCCGGTACTCGGTGCGGCCCTCCCACTAGTCATTCGTTGCCGGCCGAAGACTGGATTGGTGGCCGGACGTGCCGCTGGTGGCCAGCTTGCGCGGGCTCAGGTTGAGGTTGTGGGGGCGTTGCCCGCAGGCGGGGCCGGCGCGGGCTTAGATTCAACGGATCAACGCAACGGTGCTGGTTGAGGACGGTATGTATGGCGAAGATGGGTCGGCCGGGGATGTCGGACGAGATGAAGGTTGACTTGTGGCGGCGGTGGAAGACCGGGGAGTCGATCAGTGTCATCTCGCGGCAGATCGGCAAGCCGCCCGGCTCGGTGTTCACCGTCCTCAAGCATCACGGAGGGATCGCTCCCTCACTCCGCAAGGCGCGCGCGGGCAGTCTGACCGTGGGTGCGGGAGGAGGTCTCGCGCGGGCTCTGTGCCGGCGAGTCCTACCGGACTTTGGCCGGCCGCCTGGGGCGTGCGGTGTCGACGATCAGCCGCGAGGTCAACAAAAACGGCGGACGCGACGTCTACCGGGCGATTGCCGCGCAGGAACGGTCGCTCGCTCATGCGAAGCGTCCGAAGCACTGCCTGCTTGCTCGTGAACCCGCTTTGCGGCAGCAGGTGTTGGTCTTGCTGAAGGAGGAGTGGTCGCCTGAACAGATCGTCGGACACCTCCGTCTACATCACGGGACCGACCCGCGCATGCAGATCAGTCACGAGACGATCTATCGGTCGATCTATACCACCCGCTGGAAGGTGGTTCCCCGCGAATTGTGCAAGCGCCTTCGAACTGGCCGCCCGATCCGGAAGAACAAGCGCCACACGGTGAAAGGCCAGTGGCGTTCGCAGATCATCGATGCCCGACCGATCGAGGAGCGGCCCCAAGAGGCGGAGCACCGCAGCGATTTCGGGCATCTGGAAGGCGATCTGGTGATCGGCTCGAACAACAGCCAGGTCGCCACTTTGGTCGACAGGAAGTCGCGTTTCCTCACCGTCGTGAAACTCGCCAGCCGTCACACCGCCGTAGTCGTTCCCGCCCTCGCCAAAACCTACGCCCGCATGGACTCCCGACTACACGCCACCCTGACCTGGGATCGCGGCATGGAACTGGCAGCGCACAAGCAGATCACCGCCGCTACGGGTGTTGACGTGTTCTTCGCAACCCCGCGCAGCCCCTGGCAACGTAGCACCAACGAGAACACGAACAAACTGCTCCGGCAGTACCTGCCCAGGGGGACGAACCTGTCGACGTTCAGCCAGGACGATCTTGACGCCATCGCGACGAAGCTCAACAACCGTCCGCGCAAGTGCCTGGGATTCCGCACACCTGCAGAGAGTGTTGCCTTGACCCGTTGAATCTAAGGCGGCTTCTTTCAGGAAGCTCACTTCCATCTCGAGTTCACGATTGCGCCGTTCGAGCTCCTTCAAGCGAGCCCGCCCAGGCACGGTCAACTCCGTGTCAGGGGTCGGCTCCAGCTGCTTTTCGTGCTTCTTCACCCAGCCGCGGAGGGTCTCCGGGTTCAGGTCAAGGTCTCGGGCAACCTCGGAGATCGTCTTACTCGACCGCAACGCAAACTGGACAGCTTCATCACGGAACTCCGGTGAGTACTTACTTAATGGCGCCACTTCTCCCTCGCTTCCTTGCTACACAGATCCTATTGGACCCATGTCCGGAAACCTCGGGGCTCCTCAGGCGGCCGTGGCCGGCTGGGTGAAGGAGGTGTAGCCGCACCTGGAACCACCGCAGCGGCGCTCGGAACCTGGCTCGTCTTCGAGGACGAGGCCGGGTTCTCGATGACGCCGCCGACTTCCCGCACCTGGGGCCGCCGTGGATCGACCCCGGTCATCCGGGTCCGGGGCCGTTCCCAGCGCCGCTTTTTTATAGCGGCCCTTGCTGCTACAAGCCCGGCGAACGATCCCGTCTGATCTACCGGCCCAGACGGCATACGGATCACAAGAGTGGCGGTCGCAAGAGCTTCGCCTGGACCGAGTACCGCGACCTCCTCATCGCCGCGCACCAGCAGCTCGACGGTCCGATCGTCCTCATCTGGGACAACTTGAACGTCCACAAGGACCGCCGGATGCGGGCCTTCATCGACGCGCACGACTGGATCACCGGCTACCACCTGCCCCCCTACGCGCCTGATCTCAACCCCGTCGAGAGCATTTGGTCGGTTCTCCGCCGGGCCAGCCAGGCGAACACGGCTTTCACCGACCCGGACCACCTCATCCGCAGACTCCGACATGGCCTCCGTCAGATCCAATACCGGAGCGACATCATCGACGGATGCCTCGCCGCGACCGGCCTCACACTCACGACACCACGTCTACAACCTCAGTAACCAGATGGCTGACCCTACTGGCGGCCCGCGCCGCTGATCTTAAGCGGTTCGCCGGACGCCTGGCAGCCGCACCCGCCCTCGCCCTCGCCAGCGGTCTTGGGCGCGCAGGAGCAGGAACCATGGCGCTGGCCGAGCCACCAGGTGCCGGCGGCGAGCACCGCCAGCACGATGGCGAGGGCGGGCAGCCAGCCCACCACCGGCCCCGCGCCGGCCCCGACGACGCCCGCCGTGATCAGGACGGGCAGTGCGCAGCACGCCACGCAGGCCAGCGCGGCCAATCCGCCCAGGGCCTTCGGCGTCTTGTGGGGGCGGGGGTCAGCAGCATGGTCCGGCATGGCGGTTCTCCTCGGCGAGGTGGGTGAAAGGGATGGGGCAGCAGGCACTTGCGGCGCAGACAGTCAGGTCGTTGCAGCCCGCCTCGACGGCCGCGGTCAGGGCGGTGCGGATGGTGGTCAGGTCGGCGATCTTCGCGTCGACCTCGGCGAGCTTGGCCGCGGCGCGCTCCTGGAGTCCTGCCACGGGGCGGCCGTGCCGGTGGCGGCCGGCCTCCAGGAGTTCGGCGACCTCCTCCAGCGTGAACCCGAGGCGCTGGGCGGCCTTGATCACCCGCAGTGCGGTCACCGCGTCCTCGTTGTAAAGGCGGTGGCCGCCGTTGCTGCGGTTCGGCTCGGCCAGCAGGCCGCGCCGCTCGTAGTAGCGCAGGGTCTGGATGTTCACCCCGGCCGCCTCGGCGACCTGGCCACTGCGCAGGCCCGCGCTCACTCCTGCACCCGGTCGGCCGTCCGCGCGGAAAGGGCGTCCAGGACCGTCTCGTGCGCCGGGTCCACGGCGATGTGCAGGCCGATCAGGTCCTCACCGGGGGTGGTGGTGAAGGTGAAGAACGAGCAGCAGCCGCTCTCGCGCGCCACCAGATCCCGGTCCCGCTCCTCAATGCCCGGCCCGTTAGCCAGGTCAAGGCGCAGTCGCAGCGGCTCGGGCCTCGAAGAGGAGGTCAGCCGCTCGGAGAACAGCGCGTCCCACTCCGCGACCCGCAGGGGTCGCTCTTCGGTGGGCAGCGTGCAGGACTGCGGCACCCAAGCCAGATCGCTCATCGCACTCACTCCCGTCGTCACGTCCCCAGAGCGGGGACACCTCCGACGGTAAACCTGTACCTCGGTACCGGTTGCAAGTGTGGGGGCGGGGACGGCCCGGTCAGCGCCGTGCGTTCCCGGGGGCCAGCAGGCTGGGCGTCCGCACCTGTCGCCCCGGCCGGGCGCAGGGCGGTCAGCGCCTGCGCGTTGAGGTCGACCCGATCGATGAGCGCGAGACGTGACACGTCGTCCTGCAGAGCGGCGCGCACCGCGGATCCTCTCCGCCCGGCAGCACCGGTGACCGCTACTGTTCCCAGGCACTTTCCTCTGACGGCCACTCTGCCGCGCCTCCGGCTTCGGCCGCGAACGTCAGGGGGAAGTGCGGTGCGCCTTGCCGTTGCCGGGGTTGCTTCCCATAATCACGCGGCCGGTCGCGCCGTCGGTGCGCACCGCATATCGAGGAGGCTCCATGCGCAAGAGAACACTCGGTCCACTGCTCGTCCTCGTCCTGCTCGTGCCCACCGTCTCGGCTTCGGGCCAGACCCTGTCACCCACGCCGGGGCCGGTGATCACCGCGCGAGCGGCCGAGCAAGCGGACGAGCGACACCCTGCCGACCGGCGCAAGGTGATCCTGGACGCCGACATGGGTGAGCTGAACGATGACGCGGTCACCATGTTCATGCTCGCCAAGCATCCCTCGGTGGACCTGCTGGGCGTGACGGTGGTCAGCGGCAACACCTGGGTCGAGGAAGGCACAGCGGACGCGCTGCGCCAGCTCGAACTGATCGGACGCCGCGATGTCCCGGTCGTCGCAGGCGCGGGCGAGCCGCTCATGCCCGGCCGCAAGGTGCGGCTGGCCGCCGAGAACGCCCTGTACGGCAAGGCCCCTTGGGCCGGGGCGTTCGACAGCCCCCGTCCTCCCGCGTACGACCGGCTCCCCCGCCCGCCCTACGGCGGCTATCCCAGCACGCACCCCAGCACCTCGGCCGCCGCGGACTTCATCGTGAACCAGGTGAAGCGCTATCCGCGCCAGGTCACGTTCTTGGAGGTGGGCCCGGCGACCAATCTCGCGCTGGCGGTACGCACGCACCCGGAGATCGTGCCGCTCGTCAAGGAAGTCATCTACATGGGCGGAGCTTTCGACAAGCCGGGAAACATCACGCCCGCGGCCGAGTTCAACTGGTGGTTCGACCCCGAGTCGGCGCGCATCGCACTGCGGACACCCTTCCCGAAGCAGACGATCGTGCCCGATGACGTCTGCGTGAAGGTGCGCTACACCAAGGCCCAGTATGACGCGATCACCGCGGGAGCGCCGACTCCCGTCAAGACGATGTTCAAGGACCTTCAGGGGCCGATGTTCGCGGCAGACCCGCGGCGCAGCACCTTCCTGTGGGACGCGCTGACGGCCGCGGTCTTCCTCGACCCCCAGGTCGTCAAGACATCGCAGAGTCGCTATGTCGATGTGGATGCGTCCTTCGGTCCGGACTACGGGCGGGCGCTGGGGTACGGGCTGGACGAGTTCTCCGCGCCCGCGAACCCGGTGGGCACCCAGCGGGCGACGCTCATCCTGGACCTGGACATGCGGCGAGTCTGGGACCTCTACATCGGTCTGCTGCGACGGCCCTGACGGCCGTCCGGAGCGATCTGCCGTCATCCAAGGTGATTCGGTGCGATCCGGTGCGTCCGGCCTCTTGCGGTTGCGTGCGTTGCTTCTCATAATCTCGTAACCCCGCCGCAACACGAGTTGCCAATTCGTGTTGCGGCATCCGGACCCTCCCATTCCATGACCGTTCCAGGAGCCGCACCATGGCAACACGGCAGGACGTGGCCCAGCTCGCGGGCACCTCCCCCTCGGTCGTCAGCTACGTACTCAACAACGGGCCCCGCTCGGTCGCTCCGGCGACCAGGGAACGGGTACTGGCGGCGGTGCAGCAGCTCGGATACCGGCCGAACGCCGTAGCCAGGTCGCTGCGCATGAGCCACACCATGACGCTCGGTCTGGTCGTTCCCGACGCCGCGAACCCCTTCTTCGCGGAGCTGGCCCGCGCTCTGGAGGACCACGCCTGGGCAGCCGGATACACGCTCCTGGTCGGCAACAGCGTGGACGATCCACAGCGCGAGGCGGGGTACATCAGGACCTTCGTCGACCGGCAGGTGGACGGGCTCGTCCTCATCCCCTCGCACGGTGACCAGCCCTGGCGGGCCGAGTTGGCCCGTTCCGGAGTGCCCAGTCTGGTCTTCGACCGTGAACTCGACGGTGTGGAGACCTCGTACGTACTGGTCGACAACGTGCGCGGCGCCCAGGAGGCGACCGACCACCTGCTGGCCCACGGGCGGCGCCGGGTCGGCTGCATCGCCGGGCCGCTCGGCATCCATCCCACCGTCGACCGTGTGGCGGGCTGGCGCAGCGCCCTGGAGCAGGCCGGGCTCAAGGCCGGGTCCGGTTCCGGCGGCCGCACCGGCTGGGAGGCCTGCCCGGACGCCGCGCCACTGCTGCACGGTTCCTTCGGTCGGCTGGACGGCTACCGGTCGGGTCGCGCTCTGCTCTCACGCGACCGTTCCGTCGACGCCCTGTTCGTCACCTCCGACGAACAGGCCGCCGGAGTGCTACGGGCCGCGACCGAACTGGGGCTGTCGGTCCCCGATGACGTGGCCGTGGTCTCGTTCGACGGGATAGCAGCCGGCGCCTACACCTGCCCGGCGCTGTCCACCATGCGTCAGCCCTTCGAAGCCCTCGGACGCACCGCCGTCCAGCGGCTGCTCGACCGGATGAAGGACCCGGACCTGGCGCTCAGCCGGGATGTCCTGCCCGTGACCCTGCTGGCCCGCGGCTCCTGCGGTTGCCCCGATCCGGCAGGCGGAGAACACAGCGATGAAAGCGGCGGAGCACAGCGATGAATGAACGACTGATCGTAGTCGGCAGCCTCAACATGGACCTGTCGGTCACCGTCCCCCGTCTCCCCCGGCCGGGGGAGACGGTCTCCGGCGCCGATGTGGTGCGCGGCCCCGGCGGCAAGGGCGGCAACCAGGCGGTGGCCGCGGCCCGGCTCGGCGCGGCGGTCCTGATGGTCGGACTGCTGGGCGACGACGCCCACGGTTCGGAGCTCCGGGCCGCCCTGGTTGCCGAGGGCATCGACGACCGGGCGGTGGCCTCGGTCCCGGACACGTCCTCCGGGCTGGCACTGATTGTGGTCCAGCACGACGGGGAGAACACCGTCACCCTGTCCCCCGGCGCCAACCGGCGCCTCGACGAGGCCACCTTGTGCACGCTCACCGGCGGCAAGGCCGCCCAACGCTCTGACACCGTGCTGCTCCAGCTCGAAGTGCCGTTGCCCTCCGTATTGGCCGCGGCCCGCGCGGCTCGCACCGCCGGAGCGCTGACCGTACTCAACGCCGCTCCGCTGCCCGAGCCCAGCCCGCTGCTCTCCCACCTGCTGCGGGAGACCGATGTCCTTGTCGTCAACGAGACGGAGGCAGTCGGCCTGCTCGGCCCCCCCTGCGCCGCTGCCGGAACGGTCCCGGACGAGGAGTGGACGGCACGCGCGCAGAAGCTCCGGCTGCTGGGGCCCGCAACCGTCGTGATCACCCTCGGCGCGGCCGGCGCGGTCGCCGCCGACGCGGCAGGTCTCCACACGGAACCGGGCTTCAAGGTCGACGCGGTCGACACCGTCGGCGCGGGCGACGCCTTCTGCGCGCAACTCGCCATCGCACTGGGCCTCGGCCGCCCGCTGCCCGGGGCCGTGCGTCTGGCCTGCGCAGCGGGCTCCCTGGCGGCCACCCGGCACGGCGCCCAGCAGTCGCTCCCTTCCCGGGCCGAGGTCGACGCGCTGGTGGTGGACGCCGATCCAGATACCGGTATCGGTGCGGGTACAGATACGGAGGCGCGCCATGCGTCCTGACGGGCTGTGGCACCCCCGGCTGTTGCATCTGATCACCTCGCTCGGCCACGGCGACCTCCTCGTGGTCGCCGACCCCGGACTTCCCGTCCGGCCGGGAACCGAGACCGTGGACCTGGTGTGGCAGCGCGGCGATCCGCCGTTCCTCCCGGTGCTGGCCGCTGTGCTCCATGAGCTTGTGGTCGAGCACGCCAGCGTCGCCCAAGAGGCTCGGGACCCAGCCCTCCTGGATGGTCTCGACCGCCAGTTCGCCGGCATCAGCGTCGACCGGGTACCGCACGACCGGCTGAAGGAACTCACCCTCGGTGCCCGCGTGGTCGTCAGGACAGGCGAGGCCACCCCCTACGCCAACGCGGTACTCCGCGCCGGCGTCCCGTTCTGACCCCGACGCCCGACTCGACGCCAAAGCGCGACGTCAGAGGGCGACAACAGGCCCTGACCCTGTTCCGTTCCCGCAGATCCTGCGGCGGGCCACCCCGCCGCACCCTCGGCACACCCTCAGCGCACCTCCAATGGAAGGCAGTCCACGATGATCCGCAAGCCTGTTGTCCTGTCCGCCACCGCCGCACTCCTGCTCGCGACGGCTCTCACCAGCTGCGGCCAGGAGGGCGACGGAGCCACGAGCGACGGCACTTCGAAGGGCGGAAAGCCCACCGTCTGCCTGGTAATGAAGTCGCTCGGCAACGAGTACTTCCAGACCATGGAGAAGGGGGCGCAGGACCACGCGAGACAGCGCGGCGACCTGACCCTCACCGCCAGCGGCATCCAGAACGAGACCGACATCGACGGCCAAGTCGCCGCGATCAACCGGTGCATCACCGACAAGGCCGCCGCCCTCGTGCTGGCTCCCGCCGACTCCCAGGCACTCGTCGCCCCGCTCAAGCGCGCCGTGAAGGCCGGCATCAAGGTCGTGAACATCGACGTCAAGCTCGACGACGCCGCGCTGAAGGCCGCCGGTCTCGACGTCCCGTTCGTCGGACCCGACAACACCGAGGGCGCACGGCTGTCGGGGGCGGTGCTCGCCAAGGCGCTCGGCAAAGACGGCAAGGTCGTCATCCTGGAGGGCAACCCCGGCGCCGCCAACGCCCAGCAGCGCAAAGCCGGTTTCGTCGCCGCGGCCGCCGCCGGCGGTCTGCGGGTGCTCGACTCCAAGACCGCGCACTGGGAGACCGACGAGGCCTACACCGTCGTGAGCAACATGCTGACCGCACACCCGGACCTTCAGGGGATCCTCGCCTCGAACGACTCGATGGCGCTCGGCGCGGTCAAGGCCGTGGCCGCAGCGGGCAAGAAGAACCAGATCAAGGTCGCCTCGTTCGACAACATCGAGGCCATCCGGCCGTACGTCAAGGACGGCAGCGTCGTCGCGACCGTCGACCAGTTCGCCGCGAAGCAGGCCGGTGACGGCATCGACCAGGCCATGAAGCTCATCGCCGGCGACAAGGTCCAGGGCTGGGTGAAGACCGACGTCAAGGTCATCACCGCGTCCGACCTCGGCTGACCAGGACCGGAAGGCGGAACCCCATGCCGGAAGGCAGAACCTCATGACCGCACGACTCCCGAGCCCCCCGGCCCCTGTGCTGGAGGCGACCGGGATCCGCAAGCAGTTCCCCGGCGTACTGGCCCTCGACGACGTGCGGCTCGAACTGCTCCCCGGCGAGGTGCACGCCCTGCTGGGCGAGAACGGCGCGGGCAAGTCGACCCTGGTCCGGATTCTCGCCGGCATCCAGCAGCCGGATGCCGGCGGCATGACGCTGGGCGGGAAGCCCTACCAGCCCGCCGACCCGGCGGCGGCCATGCAGGCCGGCGTCCAGGTCGTGCACCAAGAACTCAACCTGCTGCCCAACCTGACCGTGGCCGAGAACCTGTTCTTCCAGAACCTCCCGCGTCGCCACGGGCTGGTCAACCGCAAGGAACTGCACCGCAGGGCCGAGGAGCTGCTCGCCGAGGTCGGGCTCGAGGTCCGGCCGCAGACGAAGGTGGAGCGGCTAGGCATCGCCCAGATGCAGTTGCTGGAGATTGCCAGGACCCTGTGGCAGGACTGCCGGGTCCTGGTGATGGACGAGCCCACCGCGACCCTCACCCCGCGGGAGACCTCTCGCCTGTTCACCCTGCTGCGGGCGATCACCGCGCGCGGCACCGCCGTCCTCTACATCTCCCACCACTTGGAGGAGGTCTTCGAGCTCGGGGACCGAATGACGGTCTTCCGCAACGGCCGCCATGTGGCCACCCAGGAACTGGCCGGGACGAGCACCGCCGACGTCATCCAACTCATGGTCGGCCGCGACATGGAGCACGAGTACCCGCCGCACGTGCCACGCGAGCCGGGTCCTGAACTGCTACGGGCCGACGCGCTGCACCCACGCGGCGGCGAGCCGGTCTCATTCGCCCTGCATGCC
>NZ_JAPVLS010000158.1:2212-11209 GCF_027158125.1 Streptomyces sp. H39-C1 | reverse complement strand
GACCAGTCCAGGGACGTGGGCAGGATGACGTGTCCGCTCGCCGGCCCCGTCAGCTCACCGAGAGAGCCGGGCACGGCGTATGTTGGGCGACGCTGAAAATGCCGACGAAGCAGGCGTTCACCGTGCCGACGAAGAATCCGGCGAATCGGGCGGCATCGTCGGCAAGGTGTCGCTGTTGTCGGCAAGGTGCCGCACGGATGCGTAGGACCGCCTCGGTCACGGCGCCAACCGGTTGTCCGGCGGGGCTGATATCGGCGTATGGGCAGGCGGCAGCCAGGAACGGCGCTGGTGGATCAGCCAGTCGGGGCGGGCGCGAGCAGTCGGCCACGGGTGAGGACCGCGATGTGCGGCCACAGGTCGTGCGTCCGGGAGTTGAAGCGGCGACGGGCGGCCACAGCAGCAGCCACCAGGGCCTCGACGGCGTGGGCGAGCGGGTCAACGCGGTCCGCGGTGGGCAACTGGGCCCAGTTCTCGTATAGCTGCCGCCAGGTGGCGAGTAACGCTGAGTGACTACACGGGGCTGCGGTCGCGCTGCTGGAGAGCGGCGAAGTCGGCGTGCGCCGTTTCGACGGCCTCGGGGTACGCCTGGGCCTTCTCGTGCTCGGCCAGGGCCCGGTAGATGCTGGAGAGGCTGGGGCTGTGTCCCTTGCGGCGGCCGGTGGGGATGAGCAGGTCGGGCTGGATGTCCTCGACCGTCTCGCCGTTCGCGCGGCGTCGGAGCACGGTGTGCAGCATGTCGTCGGTGATGACCGGGGGCCGGCCGCCGTGGTTGCCCTTGCGTGCTGCGGCGTCCAGTCCTTCGAGGGTGGACTCCCGAATGTTCTCGCGCTCCGTCTCGGCCATCGCCGCGAAGAACCCGAACAGCAGGCGTCCCGGCCCGCTGGGGTCGTACATCCCCTGAAGGGGACCGGCGAGCATCTCCAGCACCAGGCCGTGCGCGGTGAGGTGGTCGGCCAGGGCTGTCAGCTCCGCGGCGTCGCGCCCCAGCCTCTTCATCTCGTTCACCGTGAAAATCACCCGGCAGTGCGGGGCGTGCGCCTTGATCTCGCGGGCCGCAGCGAGCGCGGCCTCGAACTGCGGGTGCACCCGCACCCGGGTGCTGATCTTCTCGGAGAAGATCTTGTCCCGTGGGATGCCGTGTCCGGCGAGCGCGTCGAGCTGTGACTGGAGTTCCTGGGTGAGGCTGGAGCACCTCGCGTACCCGATGCGGATGTCCGCGGTCGGGGTGTCCGGGTCGACGGGCGCCGGCATCGGGGTGCCGGGCCGCCAGGGTTGGCCGGGGCCGCGGTCGGCGGGGGTGGGCACGCGCAGGAGTTTCGCGAGCCGGGGCACCTTCGTGAAGCGGCCGGTGTGATAGGTCCCGGCGACCGCGCCGGAGCGGGAGCGGCAGGGTGAACCTGGCGCTGCGTGACAGCGTGGGCAGGGGTGGCGCTCGACGTCGTCCGCTTCGGACGCGAGTGCGGTGTGAGGGTCCGTCATGACCCGGGATACTGTCACAAACAATTCCCAGAACATGCCTGGTTCAATTTTTGAGTGAGAACGAGTTGTGACAGCGAATCCGCGATCCGGACCGCCTCCGCCGACCGTTCTTGATCTTGCTCCGGGAAAGGAACGATTGTGAGAACGACAATGCACGGTCACCCCGCTTCGCCATGCCGCTAATTGCCGTGCCATCACGCATGGTCAGATTCGACTACGAAACGTTACTCACGCCTGGCGCCAGCTATACGAGGGCTGGACACAGGCGGGCGGAGGTCCATCCACTGCGGATGGGGAGAAGGCCAACTAATCAACTAAAGGGCATGAATTCGTGCAGGGATGAAAGCTGCATTATTTCCTATTTTTGGGTAACCCCTCCCAGCGTGGTGGGATGGTGAGCATGGTGTGGTAGGTGGCGGTGTCGGCTGGTTCGCCGACGGGTTGGCCTTCGGCTTCGACCCAGGCGTGGGCGGCGAAGGGGGAGGTGCGTACTCCGGTGCACCAGGTGGGCCAGGTCCCGCCGATGCGGCACAGCAGCGCGGTGGCCAGGGAGCGTTGAAGGCAGTAGCGGCCCGAGCACAGGACGCTGACAGCGGTGACGTCCCCTCGGGCGGTCAGCGCCGTGTCGTAGGAGGCGCTCCGCGCTCCCCGGCGGGCGGTCCGCAGTACCGCCAGGAGACGTGCGGGGGGCAGGTGCGCGAGAACCCGGGCGGCGGCGACAGCGGTGTGGGCAGCCAGCCGGCGTAGTGGCGGGGGGTGGTTTTTGCTGGTGTCGAGTGTCTGTCGGCTCACGGGGCGCTCACCAACCCGGCGCGGGTGCAATGGTCGATCAGGGCGTTGACATCGGCTTCGGCGTGCTCACGGCTTACGGGGCGTGCCTGGACCAGGGCGTCCGTGATCTGCTGGGGCGTGGAGCCGTCCAGGAATGCCTGCAGGACGGTCGCGCCGGTGGCGTTGAGTTGCCAATAGCGGCCGGTGCGGTGATCGAGCAGGACCATGCCGTCTTGGGTGGCGGTGCAGGTGACATCAGCGCGCAGTCGGCTCAACGGGGTGCTCCTCGGGTGCGGTAGTGGTGAGGTAGGCCGGGAGGGGGTGGGCGGCGAGGTCGCGCAGCCACAGTTCGGCTGCCAGGAGTTGCTCCAGGCCGTGCGTATGGCTGGTGAGGAGTTCGGGGCTGTGCAGCACGCGCCGCAGCCCGTTCTCGTCAGCGATGCCGGCGGCGACCAGGTGGGAGTTGCAGGCGAGGTCGGCGAGGTCGCGGCGGTGCTGTCGCAGGCTGTGGTGCCATTCCTGGGTGACGTGGTCCTTGGTGACTCTCTCCAGCAGGTAGTTGGGGACGATGCCGTCCATCGCTGCCGCCAGGAGCGGTTTGTAGCTCCAGGGGCTGGTGGTGTCCTGGGCGCGTACCGCCAGGCACGCGGCGATGACCGTGTCGTCGCAGAACGGGCTTTCCGCGGGCAGGGCGTCGACCGTCGAGTCGTGCAGGAAGAGGGAGGCGATCCTGCCCGCTTCCCTTGCCTGGTGGACCCTTGCGTGCAGGCCGCGGTCCACGGCCAGGGGGTGTGATTCGCGCGCCGCACAGTCCAGGAGGCCGGCCAGGAGGTCCACAGCATGGTCGGTGGCCCACGCGGGAAGACGCGGCCCCATGCCCCAGCTGTCGAGGCTGGGGCGGTCGGCGGCGGGTCCGCGCAGTCGGCTGCCGGTGGCAGCCAGCCAGCGGCGGTAGGAGCGGCCGTCGAACAGCAGCTTCGCGGTGGTCGCCAGCGGCCACCGCGACCGCGCTCCCCACCCGGCCGCGTGCCGCAGCGCCGTGACCGGATGGCGGCGCACCAGCGGATGGAGATACGACCACCGGGGAGGCAGGAGGACATCGTCGCCGCCGTATCCGGTCAGGCGCAGTCGCGCACCCCGGTGGCGCAATGCGTGGGCCAGGTGTTCCTGCAGGGCCCGCCCCCGTGTCACGGCCGTGGGCTCGTCGGCCGGATCGTGCCGTTCGCCCAGCCCGGCGAAGTAGCCCGGCAGCTCGGCGAACGTGAACGCCAGAGACCGGGAGCCAGGCAGGCGCTGTGCGGCATACGGGGCGTAGTGCCGGTCCTCGTTGCCGGGGGTGGTGCTGTGCAGCGAGGCGGTGACCAGGCGGGCCCCGGCCTCGGCCGCCAGGAAGCACAGCGAGGTGGAGTCCATGCCACCGGAAAGGTCCGCCCCCAGGACCTGCCCCGGCCGCACCCGCAGCAACACCGCCTCGCGCAGCGCATCGCGCAGGGCAGGTGCGCCCTGCGCGAGAGGCAGGTGCGCTGAGGGCGGCTGCCACCACACCTTCGTGTGGTGGCTCCCGTCCCGTTCCAGGACAAGTGCCCGGCCCGGCGCGACGGCATGGACTTGGCCCCACATCGAGCCACCGGCCAAAGGATGGGGCAGCGGGTCGACAGTCGAAATGCGGGCGGCGAGCTGGCCGGTGTCCACCACCGCATGCGTGAGCCAGGCCAGTGTGCGGGCACGGTCCGCGCACACCGTCACCCCCTCAACCGTCGCCCAGTACAGCCGGCGTGTCCCGAAAGCGCTCCCCCGCACATAGCTGCGCCCGTCGATGGACGCGAGCACATGGAAGCTGCCGGCAGCGCCGGCCACCGCCGTCTCGACATCTGGCAGGCCGCGCACGCTCTTCAACCGGGCACTCAGATCCTGTGCGGTGAGCGAACACCGCCCGGCCACGGCCAGCAGGGACGTGCCGGCCGAGGCGAACGCCCACTGCTCCTTCTGCCAGCGGCCGAACAGCCACGGTCGTCCCGAGGTGTGCGGCACGCTCTGCGGAGCGTGGCTTCGCAATCGCGCAAGACCATCGGATGCCATCGCCCGATCCGGAACCACGACGAACCAAGCCGCCGACACCTCGCCCAAGGACCTTCCCCTCGAAGGGGCGGGCGCAGACTCGCCGCGCCCGCCCATTGGGCCGAACATGCTCCGGCAGCGGCTCAGTCCGACGCCGGTACCGCCCATGGCCCTAACCCAGCGGCCATCGCACCCGCCTGTCAGTCGTCGTCGTACTTGCCGAAGCCCGCCTCATTCTTGTCGCCGACAGCGCCCTGGGTGTGTTCGGTGAAGTCTCCGACCTCGACCATCAGCGGGCTCTGATAGATGTCAGCCGGCTCGATACGCAACGTCGCGTCCACAGCGTCTCCCTTACACATGAGCAGGCGGAAACCTGCCTCTCTCAGGTATTAACACCCCAACCTGGAGAGAAGGAGCTGATCGCCCCTCAAACCCATCTGCCGTGTGATTGATCGACCCACCGTCGTCCCGCTACTTCGCGAAGTAGGAGTACGTCGCCCCGCGGGGCGGGAGATCGTGCGGCAGGTAGTTCCACCGAGAGCCCAAAGCGTGACACCGTCACTCAAACCTGTCTCGGCCCTAGCCACCGCAAGGTCGACACACAGATCAATGCGACAAGACGCAGTTCGATGCGACGGGACATCCACGGTACGGCCGCTCAATCTTCGATGAGAATGCTCAACCTTCGCTGCGACAGATCAACGACTGTCGGACGACACGAGATTGTCAGTGGTCGGCGACACGGGGTGTGGCAGTGATGGCCGCAGCTTCGTCGTACGCGGCGAGCGTTCAGTAGAGGGTGGAGCGGCCAAGGGCGAGGTGCTTCTTACGGCTGGCGGTTCACGATGGCAGTGGTGGAACTGTCAGGGCTGGCGACGCTCTTTGTCTCGAAGTATGCCTGGGTCACTCGCGTGGGCGCGTTGAGGTCAGTGCACTGGGGTTCGGTGAAGGAGTACGGGTCTCCCGCAGAGTTCTTCCACGTGTAGCCGACCCCCGGTGTGAATGTCGCGGGCACCAACGAGGACAGCAGCGGCACCCTGCCGGGGGCGAATTGCGTGGCCTTGTCGCCCGAGACCGCCACCCCGACCTCGGTAGGCAGCCCCTCGCCCCCACCTGCCGCTTCCCCTGTGCCCGTGTAGAGACCGAGCACACCAGTGTCCGCCCAGTCCTCGACGGTCTGTCCACACGTAGCAGCGACGTGTCCCTCGACCGCGAACGCCGGGGCAGCAGCGAACGTCGAAGCGGAAGCAAAGCACGCCGATACGGCTACGAGGGTAGCTCTGCAACAAATGATCTTCATCATGGTGGGACACCCTTCTAGCAGGCACAAAGGCCCGATCGGTGTACAAGTACGCAAGATCAACGAGACAGGTACTGCCAGGTAACGCCCAGATGCCAGTCCGGCGCAGGGGTTTGTCAGTGCGCCGGTTCGCGAGGCCCTCCTGCGCGTCTGGGTCGACGGCGGGATCGACACCGCCGACGCCGCGCAGCGCCAGGCCCTCGAAGCCCTTGCCGCCGCCGACATGGTCGCCCGCGGTGAGATCGTCGACGTCCTCGACGACAACGTCGCGTACAGCCTGCGGATGCTCGCCGAGCCGTCACCGCCTACTGACACACCTCATGTCGCCGTCCGCTGACATTTCGTGTCGCCAGCCACTGACGTTCTGTCGTCGTCCGACAACGACTCTCGGTCGCAGCACTGTGACCGAGGATCATAGTTGGCGGGTGATGCTCTCTTCGGTGCAGGTCGCCGGCAGGTGGAGGGAGATGGTTGGCGGATCTTGAGGGTGATAGTTGGCGGGCCGAGATCCGCCTTGGTCACGATGCGTGACTGATGGTGGCGATCACCTCGACGAAGTACCGAGCTCGCCGGCTCAAGCCTTCAGGCGCCTGAGGAATCAGCGGCACTCGGGGGTCTGCCGTCACGGTTGCTGCCTCTCGTATGGAGAGGTTGGTGCGGCGGTGCCGACGGCTGCGGAGCGCTGGACCAACGAACGGGGTCGCCGCCGGGGCCGCCGGTGAGCCAGGAACCGTCGCCCAGGGGCACCAGCTCGTACGGGTTGCTCGCCTCGACGGTGAACTCGCCGCTGAGGGTGCCCGTGCGTACGTCGACCAGGTGGTAACGGAACCACTCCTCCTCGTCCTGACTCTCACCACCCAGGGTGACGATGGCCGTGTCCTCGGTCAGGTAGCCGCCGCTCCATTCCACGAAGGACTCCTCCGGGTCGTACCCGAAGGCTTCGACGGGGAGGGTGAAGAGAACATCCCCGTTGGGGTGGTCGTGGAAGGCGACGTCCGCCTGCCCGTGGTCCACGGTCATGAACTGGTGCCCGGACGGAGCCAGGTCGATCAGGCAGCGGTCCGACCACGGGTAGGTCACGAACTCCGGCTCGCTGTCCGCCAAAAGAGTGCACGTGCTCGACCCGGGCGAGGGTTGGCGGGCTGGTCGCCTGGATAGATCATGACAGGGGCGGGGGACTGGCCTTCGGCCCGGAAAGGAGAACCATGGCAGACGGGTTCGACATCAACGACCGCTCGACCTGGGACTGGGTCAACGGCCGGGACGTGTCCTTCGTCGGTTTCACCGGCGGCGACTGCCTCCTCAATCCGGTGGATGCGGGGTCCTTCTTCCAGCGGGGCGAAAACGACATTGCCGTCTTCCAGTCGTGCCAGGGAGGCGCGGTCTTCCACGCGAAGGTTGGTGGTGTCGGCGCGGGCCTCCCAGGATTCGAAGTGGACAACTACGACTGGGCCGTCAGCAACGGACTGGTCAACGACCAACGCTGACCACGCCAGGCCCCTCGTGGGTTTGTCTACGCTCCTGCTGCTTGCGGTCTGTTTGCTGGCTGCTGCGGATCAAGGGGAACGGGAGCGACGACCTCACACGCCCCGGTAGGGGCGGACGCCGTCGGGGGCCTCGCCGTCCAGTACGCGCGGATTGAGAAGGTCTCAGCGCACCATGGCGACAACGGGGGGTGCTGCGCAGTGGACCGGCCGGGTTGCGCCGGCTGCTGGACGCGGTGGTGGTCAGCGATACCTCCGCGTCGCGGATCTCGCGCGGTGGTTCCGTTCGAGCAAGGACGTCATCCGGATCCGCGAGTTTCTCCACCCGGCGCGGGTTGTACCTGCGCATCACCATTGGCGCCTGGTCCGGTTTCGACTGTGGCATGCGGAGCTTGACGGCGTGAAAGTTGCGGCGCTTTGTCACCAGCAGCTGCGGGTGCGCGCTGCCTTCCTCCCGTCGGCTGCGGCGCTGCGTTGTCGATGCACAGCAAAGAAGGCCCCGACCGATGACCTGTTTTCGTCTGCACCGGGCGTGTGCGCTCAGTCCTAGCAATACCTGGACTGAGCGGTCGCGTGGTGGTGCGGTTCCTTTGAAGGGAAGCCCATGAGAGACACGGCCCTGATCGAGAAGCTGGTCGAGCAGACCCCTGCCGGCGGCGATGACGCGTTCTACACGAACTTCACGAGGCCCGATTCGCTGTCCGGGGCGGCCGTCGGTGACCCCCTCTACCTGCGGCCGCTGGTCAACACTTTCGCGGTGCCGGGGGGCGGGGAGAACTGGCTGGTGCTGTACCGGTCCGAGAGCGCGGGCCAGAACCCGACCGCGGTGGCGACTTCCGGCATCATCGTCCTGCCCGACCGTCAGGCGCACCCGGTCCCTAAGGGCGGCTACCCGCTGATCACCTGGTGCCACGGCACGGTGGGCTGCGCGAACCGGGTCGCGCCGTCGCGGGACACCGGCGACACCGGGGCGTCCCCCATGAACGCCTATCCCAAGGCGATGCTCGGCCGCTTCCTGGACCAGGGGTGGGCGGTGGCGATGACGGACTACGAGGCGCTGGGGACCGGTACCGACGACGGCACCGGAACCGGGCTGGGCCCCGACGACAAGCTCCACCCCTATTTGCTGGGCCAGTCCGAGGCACGCGCCGCGCTGGACATCGTGCTGGCCGCCCGCCGGCTCTTTCGCGACGAGATCTCCCAGATGTTCGCCATCGTCGGGCACTCCCAGGGCGGGCAGGCCGCCCTGTTCGCCGCCGCCAACGCGCCGGGCCGGGTGGACGGGCTCGTCGGCGTCGCGGCGATCGCCCCGGCCAACCACCCCTTCGACATCATCCAGGCCAGCGCCAACCTGGCGAACGTCTTCAAGAACTCCGGCTACGCGTTCTCGGCACTGTTCCTGGCGGGCGCCATCGCCGGATCCGCCGCCGACCACGCTGACGCGGACCCCGAATCCATCAAGATCATCGATCCCGGTCAGGTCCTGTCGGACGATGCGTTCGAGTTCTGGCCGCAGGTGTGGAACTTGTCCCGTGCCGAACTGGGCGCCGACCAAAAGCTCTTCGGCAGCCTGCGGGGCAACGAGCAGTTCCGTGCGGGCCCCGACGGCTCCGGCACCGGATACATCAACAACCCCAACGCCGACCAGCAGGAGTTCAACCGCCAGCTGAAAAAGATGAACCCGAACCTCGCCATCACCGTCCCCGTGCGCATCTCCCAGGCGCTGGAGGACAAGCGTGTCCAGTACCAGCCCTCCTCTCCGCTGACGGGTCCCTTCCCCGGCACCGAGAAGCTCATCGAGGAACTCAAGACAACCAACCCCGGCAGATTCATCGAAAAGCTATACGACGCGACCAAGGTGGACGATACCGAGGGGCCGCTGTGATCACACTTCACGACGTTCAA
>NZ_JAPVLS010000158.1:0-2202 GCF_027158125.1 Streptomyces sp. H39-C1 | reverse complement strand
GCCCGAGAGGGGCCCAGGGCAGCATCCCCGCCGCAGCGCATCCAGCCAGCCAGCCAGCGGGGCCGACGAGTCGCCACCGGCACGCCGGGGCGGTGCGACTATCCGGTCGCACCGCCCCGGCGCTCACCGTTCCCGGATTCAGCTCATTCGGTGTTCACGGTCGGCAGGCCGACGGCCGCCCACAATGTGCCCGGCCGCTCAGCAATCGCGCCGGCGGCCAGGGCCAGCAGCGCCAGATCACCTCCGGTACTGACGGCTGTGCCCGGCTATGTCCGGGCACAACCGTCGAAGCGGCGCCGGATCTCCCGCCACGCGGTCTCGATGGCGCTGATGATGACCGCGCCGTGGACGACGGACGCGGTCGGCGGGAGCGTCGGCGAAGAGGGTCAGGTCGCTGACGGGTTGCTGCCTTCGAGCTGGGCGGGGACGCGGGAGGTCCGCAGCGCCCGCAGGTCGGGGATGTGGTTGTAGAGAGGGTGCCCCACCGAGACGCCGAGCAGGGCCGCGATCGTCTCGATGCTGTTCTTGGGGTTGGGCAGCATGTCGCGAGCGGCGCGCAGCGGCTGCTCGTTGACGACGGTGGGCCGGCCGCCAACGCGGCCATCGGGGTCGGTGGAGACGGTACCGCCGTCTTGGCCGACGACGTTCGGTACAGCCTCCGGCTCACGGACTCCCACGACAGCACTTCCTACTGCCACGCCTCATGGCAGAGCCACTGACGTCCAATGGCAAACTCCACTGACGTTCTCGTGACAGACAACAGTTACGGAAGCAAGATCCGCCAACTACTGCGCTCGTCCGCCAAGTAGAAATCTCGGTCGCAACAGTGTGACCGAGAGTGGTAGTTGGCGGATCATGAGCCGAACTGAGCAGGTCAGGGGCGCGTGGAGAATTCTTGTTGGCGCATCTTGAGAGGGTTAGTTGGCGGATCATGATTGTGGACGTTCGCTGTGCGCGAGTGTCTGGTGAGGCGGTCCGACGTCCTTCACAGCCCGACCGGGTGTTATCAGAACCTTGATGGAGCCGTCCGGGCCTCACGCGCGCGCCATCCGCCTGCCCTGGGAATCGGCGACTCGGGCACAATCATGAGCCGTGACTACCCCTCCCGATCCCTCCGTCCTGTACCCCGACGTTGCGGCTTGCGGCAGCCTCGCCACAGTGCTCCGGGCCGAGGCGGACGGCTGCCTCGGTGCCGTCCCCGTCGCGTCGCCGGACTTCGATCCGCTGCGCCACGCGGCCGTCTCAAGTAGCCTGCCGCACCGCGAGCCGTTGGCGATCAGCGCCTGGTCGCACGAACGCCGGTGGTCGATCCGCGGCGAGGAGCCGTTCCAGAGCCTGCCCCTCATCGATGGCACGACGGACGACCTGGCGGAGGTCGCCAGGGCCGCCCGAGCGTGGCACGACGGGGCGCCCTTGGCCGACATCCGCCAAGCGGCCCCGTTCGTGCACCTGACCGGCCGGTTCGAGGTGCCCGATAACGATCCCGCGCGCTTGACGGAATCGGAATGGCAGGGCATACGCCAGGAAGCGGCCGAACTGGAATACGCCTGGCAGGAGACGTACCACAGCCTGATCGAGGCGGCGCACACCGAGCCGGCGCTGCGCGCTCTCTACCCATTCACCAGCCACTGGGCACTGCGCTTCTCGACCACCACCCGCCCGGACCTGACCGTCGTCGGACCGTGCCTGAGCGCCAACAGCGACGGCACGCACGGGGTGGGCAGGGGCCTCATCAGCCAGGACCTTGGCCGATTCGCCACAGTGCGGGAGGCCGTGGCCGTGGCAGTGCGTCAACTGCCGTCCGGACTCGGCCCCACCACGCTCGGCGGATGATCCCGCCCGGCAAACGCTCGGCCGACAGTACGGGAGCGGACTGCGCACGTACCTGGCGAACGGTGCCACCTGGGCTGTTCAGTCACACACGACACAGCGTTGCGGAGACAAGATCCGCCAACTACTGCACTCGTCCGCCAAGTAAAAGTCTCGGTCGCAAACAGAGGCTCAAGCTGTCCGCTCCTTGCTGGAAATCAATCCGAACGGGTAAAAAAACAGGTTAAAAACAAGGGTAATCGGTGCTAGTGTGGAGGCACGAGAGGAGATCCACCCATGGCATCCGAGGAAGAGCTGTTCGCGAATATCGATGCGTTGCTGGCGGAGGAGCCGCAGCTTCCGCCCCCGGCGGAGCGGGCCCGGCTGCGGGAA
>NZ_JAPVLS010000157.1:8124-11587 GCF_027158125.1 Streptomyces sp. H39-C1 | reverse complement strand
ACAGCTCGGTGTCCAGGGCGCGCAGCGCCGGGGTGCCGGCCGCGAACGCCGTCGCGCAGTCGGCCAGCGGTTTGACCGCGTCGGCCTCCTGCCACAGGTCGGGCCGGGTGCCCAGCGCCAGCAGCACCAGGTAGCCGCCCCAGGAGGTCCCCCACAGGCCGATCGCGTCCGCGCGGGCGATGCCGCGGCGCACCAGGTCGGCGCGGACCAGCGCGAGATCGGCGACCTGGGTCAGTCCCACGCCCTGTCCGTACGCGGCCCGCCAGCGCGGTCCGTAGCCGGTGGAGCCGCGGTAGTTGACGCGGGCGACGGCGAAGCCGGACTCCACGAGCGAGTGCACGGCCGGGGCGTAGGCGTCCCGGTCGTGCGCGGCGGGGCCGCCGTGCACCAGGAAGACCAGCGGGTACGGTCCCGCCGTGCCGCTGGGCACGGTGAGCAGGGTGTGCACGGGGCCGTCGGGACCCTGGGTCCACACATCGTCGGCGCGGCCGGCGATCGGCGGCGGTACCGCCTCGAGACCGGGCAGCGGCGCACCGAGCAGGGAGCGGGTGCGCGGCGGGGTGAGCGCGTCGGTCCACAGGTAGTGCACATCGCCGCCGGGCTGCGGGGCCGCGTCGAGCACGGTGCCCACGGGGACGGCGACGGGCGCCAGTTCACGCCGGTCGAGGTCCGCGGTGACCAGCCTGCTGCGGCCGTGCCGGTCCTGGCGGACCAGTACCGTGCGGCCCTGCGGGCACCAGCGGGCGGTGATCTCGGTGTCGGTCGAAGGAGCACCAGCGGTGCAGTTCGAGTCCGGTGTCGGCGCGCCAGGTGGCGATCACGTAGCGGCCGTCGCGCTCGGCGACGAGCAGCAGTTCGGGGGTGCTGCGCCCGGGGCGCAGTTCGGGGGTGCTGCGCCCGGGGGCGAAGCCAAGTGCCCACAGCCGACCGTCGGTGCCCGGCAGGCTCTCCACCACAGCGCCGTCCGGTGTCAGCAGGGTGACCGCGTCCTTTCCGGCCGCACCGCGCGCGACGGCCAGCAGGTCGCCCGCCGGGGCGAGATCGACCAGCAGGCCGTGACCGTCGGTGCGCAGCACTTCGCGTCCGGCGCCGCCCCGGGGGCCCAGGTGGACGCGCAGTCCGTGCTCGTCCCCGAGCCCGAGCGCGACGGTCCCGCTGTCGCTGACGGCCAGCCCGCAGGGGCGGCCAGGTCCGGTGCCGGTCAGCCCCGGGGTGTCGGGACCGCCGGAGAAGGGCTGGATCCACCAGGTGCCGCGGCCGTTCCGGTCCTCGTCGAACCACCAGATGACGGCATCGGCGTCGATGGCGTACAGCAGGGTGCCGTACGGGCGGTCGGTGACCTGGCGGGCGGCGCCGGTGGCGGCGTCCCACGCGAAGACCTCGCAGCGGCCGTCGACGTCCCCGGTGAGCACCATCAGACCGGGCGACCGCCGGCAGGTGGCGGGCAGCACGGGCCGGTAGACCTGGTAGCCCAGTCCGGAGTCCCGGCCGACGGGGGTGGCGGGGACGGCGGGCAGATCGCTCATGAGGGCTCACCGGCTTCCAGCGGCTGGGGACGGGACAGCAGGGCGGGGTCGTGGTTCGGGTCGGTGGCCGGGTCGTTGTCGGAGCCGGGTTCACGGTCGGGGTCGTGGTCCGAGGGCAGGAACCGGCGGGCCGCGGTCGCGGTGGCGTAGGCGGCGAGCACAGCCAGCCCGGCCGCGCAGAGCAGTGCCGTACGGGTGGACCCGAGGTGGTCGGTGAGCAGTCCGGCGGCGGCCGGGGCCAGGACGGAGGCGACTCCGCAGGCGGTGTCCAGCGTGGTGCCGACCCGGGACTGGAGCTGGTCGGGGGTCACCAGGACGGCCCGCGAGTGCAGGACGACCGCGACCGCCGGGACGGTCAGCGACACGGAGCCCAACAGCAGGCCGTAGACCCAGGCGTGGGTGGCGAAGGCCAGGCCGGCGGCGACCGGCACCATGGTCCAGGAGGCGGCGATCACGATCCGCGCGGCGGGGATCCGCCGTGCGAGCCGGGGCGCGGCGGCGGCGCCGACCAGCCCGGCGGCCCCCGACAGCGCGAGGACGAGACCGGTGGACGCGGTGCCGGAGCCCTGGCCGCGGATGCTGAACACCGCGCCGTAATACAGCGCTGTCAAGAGCCCGTTGACGCCTGCCGTCCACAGCAGCACAAATCGAAGAAACGATTCGTTGCGCACGAAACGTAATCCGGCCAGGAATTCTTCGGTAAAGCGCGGAGGCGAATCCTCCGATTTCTGGTGCGGATTGAGATCGGCTCGGATGGCCCGTACGCAGAGAGCGGAGAACACATAGGAAAGAGCGTCCATGAGAAACGGCAGCCAGCGGGCCAGCGGGAACAGCAGGCCGCCCAGCGCGGGGCCGGCCACCAGCGCGCCCTGCTCCCCCGCCTCCAGCCGCGCGATGGCACGCGGATAGTGGACCGGCGCCACCACGGTGACCAGCGTCCCGCGGGCGGCCGCCTCGTAGCACGCCGTGGCCACCCGCTCGACGAGCGCGGCCGAGCACAGAAGGAGCAGCGAGGGCCGGCCCCAGGCCGCGGCAGCGGCTATCGCACCCATCGCACCTGCCGCCACCAGCGCGGATCCCACCATCATCCCCCGTCGCCAGCGCCGGTCGGCCAGCACGGACGCGGGCGGCCCGGCCAGCAGTCCACCGATCGCGGAGACCGAGGCCAGGACGCCGACGGTGCCGGGCGACGAGCCGAGACCGAGCAGCAGCAGCGGGAGTACCAGGCCCGAGGCCTGGGTGCCGAGCGCGTCGGAGGTGCCCGCCGACCAGTACAGCCAGAAGTCCCGGGACTGGCTGCCGGGCGACGTGCGACGTGCAGCGGTCATGGCGAGGCCGTCCTACGTCCCGGGCGGAATACCCGCAGAGATGGGGAAAAGGGGAGTGTTTCCTCTCGAATCCCCGGAAGCGTAGCGAGGCGGATTCCGGCTCCGCAATATGAACATACGATCCATTACTTCGAGTTGACGTGCCATTGAGAAAGAATTGGCCACGATTCGACCGGTATTCGAGCACGACTCAAGTCCTCTCGGGCATTTTTCTGCGGACTTCTCTTCCCCGGTGGAACGGCCGCGCCCCGCCGCCCCTCCATGACCTCGGCCTTTGGCCGCCGCGGGGCGGCGGGAAGCGCCGCGTCACTCGTTCGGCAGCACGAGGGGCTCCCCGCGGTGCCGCCGGGCCGCTGTACCTGTCGAATGGGTCAGACGTGAGTCGGAAGCGGGTCCACCGACACGTCGTGACGCCGGCACATCGCAGTACCGGCACCGCGACGGGGAGCGGGCCCACGCGTCGGGAAGGGCTGGACCGATGGCCGATACGACAGATGCTCCCAAAGTGGTGGGCCGGCTGGCCTCGCACCGGCTGCTGGGCGAACTGCTCGCCGAGTTCCTCGGCACCCTGGTGCTCATCCTGTTCGGCGTGGGAGTGGTGGCGCCCGG